>DATCKT010000317.1:0-11551 GCA_036562195.1 Limnochordales bacterium | reverse complement strand
GGATGACCCCATCTGGGCCGAGATCAGCTACACCGTGGACGGCAGCCGGGTGAGCCAGCGGGTGCTGCCTGACGCGTACATCGCCGTGCTGCCCGACTACTCGGTGGAGGCCAACCCGCGCAACGGCATCGTGAACACGCTCCAGGCCGACAAGCCCGTGGAGATCCAGGTGTCGGTGCGCAGCTACAGGAGCGAGCCGTCCCACGGCGTGCTGCGGCTGCGGGTGCCCGGCGGCTGGCGGGTGGAGCCGAGCGAGGTGCCCTTCAGCTTCGCCCGCAAAGCGGAAACCCACTCGGCCACGTTTGTGGTGACGCCGCCGGCCGGGCTTGAGGCCGGGGACTACACCCTGGTGGCGGAGGCGGTTTCCGATGCGGCCCAGTCGAGCCTGGGCGTGCGCGTCATCGAGTATCCGCACATCGGCCGCACGTACATGATCGAGCCGGCCGAGGTCATGCTGCGGGCCTTCCCGGTGGCGGTGGCGCCGGTAAAGGTGGGCTACGTGGCCAGCGGCTTCGACTCGGTGCCCGAGGCTTTGCGCTTGATGGGCGTCGACGTGACGCTGCTCACCGCGGAAGACCTGCAGTTCGGCGACTTGTCCCAGTACGACACCATCGTGATCGGCATCTACGCCTACGCGTACCGGCCGGACCTGGCGGCCAACAACAGCCGGCTGCTGGATTGGGTGCGCAGCGGCGGCAACCTGATCGTCCTCAACCACCGCTACACCGACAACTGGGACGAGCAGGCCACCCCGCCGTACTACATCCGCCTTGGGCGGCCGTCCATCGAGTGGCGGGTGACCGACGAGGCGGCGCCGGTGGAGGTGTTGGTGCCGGACCATGTGGTTCTGAACTGGCCGAACAAGATCACCGAGGCGGACTGGGACAACTGGGTGAAAGACCGCGGCTTCCATTTCCCGATGGAGTGGGCCGGCGAGTACCTGGAGCTCTTCGCCATGACGGATCCGGGCGAAGAGCACCGCCGGGACGAGCTTAAGGGCAACACCCTGTGGGCCCGGGTCGGGGAAGGGACGTACATGTACTCGTCCCTGATCTGGTACTTCCAGCTGGAGCAGCTGGTGCCCGGCGCGTTCCGGATGATGGCCAACTTCATCAGCCAGCCGCTGGCGCCGCCGGAGCTGGTCAATCACTGACGCGCCGTCGTGGTCACGTCCACTGACCCGGCGTGCCGACGGAGATGCTTGGGCAGCGTGTCCGTCGGAGCGCCATGCACAAGGACGGGGGAGCGGCATGGCTCCCCCGTCCGCGCGCGGCTTTGGGGCCCCGCCGAGGTCGGCCAAGGGAGCCGGAAAACAAGGGCGGCAAAGGCGACCGTAGCCCGCCGAAGGACGGGCGAGCCGATGGAGGCATCTGTCTATCCAAATGCCTGCCGCCAACCATGGGACGCCGGTGACGCGTCCTAAGGTCCAGGCTTCACGCCTCGGCCCGGGGCCTGGAAACGGCAGCCGCGACGGCGTTGTGCACCAGCGGCCGGAACAGGAAAATGTGGTCGGTTACCACCGGATGGACGCGGTTCGTCAGCAGCACCACCACCAAGTCCGCGTCCGGGTCCAGCCAGAGCGAGGTCCCTGTGAAACCGGTGTGACCCACCGCTCGCGGGCCAAACAATTCGCCGCAGGCCCGGGGAATTGGCGGCGCAGGCGCGGCGGCAGGACGCGGTTGCCCGCCCGGCGCGGCGAGGGGACCGTGCCGGCGAACAGCCGCAGGCAGCTGCCGCTGCCAGCCAAGGCCGCGGGAATCGGGGGAAAACGGGGTGTGGTCCGCGACGGCCAACCGGGCCGTCACGGGGCTGATGAGTTCCCGCGGCGAGCCGGCGAGGGCCCGCAGCCACATTTGGCCAAAGAGGAGCAGATCCTCTGCCGTCCCAAACAATCCGGCGTTGCCGCTCACGCCGCCCATGGCGTACCACGCGTTGCCGTCGTGGGCTTGACCTGGATAATACCCCGTGCGCAGATGAGGGTACGCCTGTCCCGCGCGGCGCATTTGTTCAGCCTCAAAGGCGTTGCCTTTCTCCGTCGGCACCAGCCGGTCGTGTTGATCGGGAGGGAGAAAATGCAGGGGCAAATAGCCCGTCCAGCGCATGCCCAGCGGTCGCGCGATCTCCTCGTGGAAAAACTGGTCCAACGGCTTGCCCGAATACGCCTCCACGATGTGCCCCAACACGATGAATCCCAGGCAGCTGTACTCCACCTGTTCCCCCGGGGCGGCGTGCAGTTCCGTGTTGCCGATGATCTCCAAGACCCGTGCTTTGCCCGTGCCCCATACGTACAGCGGCTGCCACGCCGGCAAGCCCGACGTATGGGTCAGCAGGTGGCGGATGGTGATGGCTTCTTTGGCGGTCCCGCGCCAGTCGGGGAAGACGTCCGTTACAGGTTGATCCAGTGACAGCTGCCCGCGCTCAAGCAGCAGCAGGATGGCGGTGGTGGTCACCACCACTTTCGTGAGGGATGCCAAGTCGAAAATGGCGTCTTCCCGGAGCGCGCGCCGCTCGGGTTCCACCTGCGCCGCGCCCGTCGCATAGATGAGATAGGTTTCCCGGGACGAGCCGACCGCGAGGACAGCTCCCGGCACCCAACCGGCCGCTACGCCGCGATTCACCGTGTCAATCACCGTCTGCCATGGCGTATCCAAGGTTGCCATCCCCCGCTGCGTTGCGTTCACGCGGCAAAGACGCCGCGCCTTGGTTCGCTCCGCCGGCGACGAAACCCTGTCGCCCAACAGGCGTTGATCGTTTCCCGCCGCATGAAGCCGGGGATGGCAGAGAAACGCGCGTTCGCAAAGTTGGGCACCTGCGCCACAATTCCCATGGGGAAGCCTGCCAAAGCCTGTTGTGAAGGAGTCTCAAGGTGTATATGGAACTTTGCTTCTATCGAGGCTGTTGTGGCTCCAGTCGCTAACCTTCTGTTGGCGTCGAACCCATGTTGGGCCGGCGTTTCCCCGAGGTTCAAGCGGCCGACGAACCGCGTTAAAGCGGAGAATGGCCCGCGCCGTGGGGTGCTTCCGTGGCGTGGCGATGGCTTTCTGCCAGGCACGGCTGGGGCACCTGGCGCGGGCGAGGCGTTTGGGTGGAGTCGCGTTGGCCAGGAACGGGGGAGACTCTGACAACGGGGCGGCGTCAGCCGAAGTGAGGCCGTTGGAGCAGTGACATTCTTGAGGAGGGAAGACAAGCGACATGGTTCACGGAGGGCGCCGTGGTGTGGGTATGCGCACGGCGGTGGCGGCAACGGCGGTCTTGTTGTGTCTTGTGCTGTCAGCCGGCGCGGCATGGGCCGCGGACGATGTGCAGCGCGGCGGTACGCTCATCATTGGGGTTGACCAGGAAGCTATCGGCCTCGACCCAAACATCGTCACTTCGTCCTCGTCGCATCGCCGCGTGGAGCTTTTGTACAATCGGCTGGTCCGCTATGACAACGAGGCCAACATCGTGGGCGATTTGGCCTACGCTTGGGAGTACGTGGACCCGACGACGGTGGTCTTTCACCTGCGCCAGGGGGTGAAGTTCCACAACGGCCGGGAGCTCACCGCCGAGGACGTCAAGTACACCATCGAGCGCATCCTCAATCCGGCCACCGGTTCGCCGGCCCGGTCCTTCCTCGAGCCCATCGAGGAAGTGGTCGTGGTGGACGACTATACCGTCGAATTGCGCCTGCGGGAGCCTGTGGCCTCTTTGCTGGACGCCTTGGCGCACACCAACACGTCCATCGTGCCCCGGGAAGAGGTGGAGCGCCACGGGGATCTCCAGCGGACGGCGGTGGGGACGGGCCCGTTCCGGTTGGAACGTTGGATTCCCGACCAGGAGATGGTCCTGACCCGCAATCCGGACTACTTCATCGAAGGTCTCCCGTATCTGGATCAAATCATCATTCGTGTCATCCCGGATCAGATGTCGCTGTTGGCCGGCGTGCGCACGGGCAGCCTGCATGCGGCGACGATCTCGGAGGGCACCGTCCTGCAGGCGGCGCTGGCGGACCGGAATCTCAACGTGCTGTCGGTTCCCTCGCTGAACCTGCGCACCTACGGCTTCAACACGACGCGGCCGCCGTTCAACGACGCCCGGGTGCGCCGCGCCATCGCGCTGGCGCTGGACCGCACGGCGTTGATTCGGGCCGCGGAGTTTGGCCTTGCTCAGCCGTCAGCGCCCTTGCCCAGCTCGGCCACGTTCTGGGCGGCGCCCCTGGACCAGCTCCCCAACTACACGCCGGATTTGGACCGGGCGCGGGAGCTGCTGCGGGAGGCCGGTGTGCCGGAGAACTTCCAGTTCAACATCGTCACCTCTCCTACGTACGAGGGCGGCTTGGCGGTTGCGCAGGTCATCCAGGCGCAGCTGCGCCGGATCGGCCTCAACCCGCAGCTGGAAGTGGTCGAATGGGGCATCTACATTGACCGCTGGGTCAAGCGGGACTTCGATTCCATGGTGGAGCTGCGGGGCGGCGGAGCGGATCCTGACCGCTTCTTGTACCGCCTCATTCACAGCCGGGGTGCGGTCAACAACTTCCTCTACGGCCATCCGGAAGTGGACCGTCTCCTGGAGGAAGGGCGGCGCCTGACCGATCCTGAGCAGCGCCGGGCCGTGTACTTTGAGGTCCAGAAGCTGCTCGCGGAAGAGGCGCCCTACATTGCGCTGTACACGCCGCTGTCCACCATGGTGACCAACCGGAACGTGCAGGGCTTGAAGCTGGTGCCCAATGGTTCGTTCCGCTACTTCGAAGAGACGTGGCTGCGGCAATAGGCAGGGTACTGCACTGGCGTGCCTAGCCGGCAGACCGTAGACAGAAACCGACAGACAGGACGGCAGCGGGACTGGCCGTGTTGTGTGCGGCCGGTCCCGCTCCCGTCCAGGGTGAGGTCCCGATGACCCGCTACATCGTTGTCCGCCTGCTGCAACTGGCGCCGATTCTGCTGGGCGTATCGGTGCTGGTATTCTTGATGATCCATCTCGTCCCCGGCGATGCCGTCGACATCATGATGGGCACGCAAGTGGCCAGGACGGAAGCGCAAGTGCAGGAGCTGCGCCGGTTGCTGGGGTTGGACCAGCCTTTGTATGTCCAGTATTGGGACTGGCTGAGCCGCGCCTTGCGGGGAGACCTGGGGGTGTCGCTGCGCAGCGCCCGCCCCGTGGCGGAGGAGATCGCGGCGCGCCTGCCGCTGAGCGCGCAGCTCACGGTTATGACCCTGGCGTTGGCCGTTCTTGCCGGCGTGCCGTTGGGCATTTTCTCGGCCGTGCGCCACAATACGCCAGCCGATTCTCTGTTGCGCATTCTCGGCCTCATTGGGTTGTCCATCCCGGATTTCTGGCTGGCAACCATGATGGTGTTGTTCGCGTCCCTCTATTGGCCCGTCATCCACCTTGGCCAGTACGTGCCCTTTTGGACGGATCCGGCACAGAACTTGAAAGTCATGCTGCCGCCGGCCATTGCCTTTAGCTCCGGGCTCATCGCCATCGTCATGCGGTTTACGCGCTCCTCTGTCTTGGAAGTGCTGGGCGCCGAATACGTGCGCACGGCGCGGGCGAAAGGGCTGCACGAGGGAATCGTGCTCGGCAAGCACGTGCTGCGCAACGCGCTGGTGCCCGTGGTGACGGTCCTCGGTTTTTACGCGGGCTATTTGCTGGGTGGCACGGTCGTCATCGAAGAGGTTTTCGCCTTGCCGGGGATGGGGCGGTTGGCGTTGAACGCGATCGCCCAGCGCGACTATCCGATGATTCAAGGCATCGTTCTTGTCGTCGCGACGTTGTTTGTATTGGTCAACTTGGCGGTAGACGTTTTGTACGCCATCTTGAACCCGAGGATTCGCTATGATTAGCATGCCAACGTCCAACAGTTCCGCGGCGGGCGGCGAGCGCCAGCCCACGGCAGGACCCACGTTGGCGCCGCAAGACCGGGCGGACAAGGGGTCGCGTCTTTTGCATCGGCTCCGCAAGAACCAAATGGCCTTGGTGGGCGCCTTGATCGTGGTCGTATACTGCTTGCTGGCGTTGCTGGCACCGGCCCTGGCGCCCTATGACCCCGTCGAGATGGATTTCCTCGCCATTTTGCAGCCTCCGGACCGGACACATCTTTTGGGGACGGACGAGTTTGGGCGCGACGTGCTGAGCCGGCTCTTGTACGGTGCCCGCTCCACGGTGGCGGTCGCCTTTGGGGCCGTCGTGCTGGCCATCGCGGTGGGCGTTCCCATCGGCGTCGCAGCCGGCTTCTTTGGGCAGCGCACCGATACGGTGCTGATGCGCAGCATGGATGTGCTGATGGCGTTTCCCGCCCTGCTGTTGGCCTTGGCGGTCATCGCGATTTTGGGTCAGTCGACAATCAACATTGTGATCGCCATTGGCGTCGTCTACATCCCGCAGTTCGCCCGGGTGGCCCGGGCGGCTGTTCTGTCCGTGAAGCACCTGGAGTTCGTGGAAGCCGGCCGCGCGCTGGGATTGCCGACCCGGGCCATCGTGCTGCGCCACATCGTGCCCAACATCTGGGGCGCCGTCATTGTGCAAGCGTCCATCAGTTTGTCGTTGGCGGTGCTGTACGAATCGGCCCTCACCTTCCTGGGCATGGGCACCCAGCCGCCCATGCCGTCGTGGGGACTCATGCTCAGCGACGGGCGCCGTTTCATGGAACTGGCACCTTGGACCGTGGTGGCCCCGGGGGTGGCCATCATGGGATTGGTGCTGGGATTCAATTTGTTGGGAGACGGCTTGCGGGATATCCTGGACCCCCGTTTGCGGGGCGCAGTGGGGAACCAGTCGTTTTCTTCCAAATGACCGGCGTATTGAGCGAATGGCCGACGTTTCGAGCGACTGATTGGCGTACTGAGCGAGTAGCCGGCGTGTCCAGCGACTGCCCGGCGTTTTGAGCGAAGGACCGGCGATTTCAGTGACTGACCGGGGTTTCAAGCAACCAGCAAATGACCGACGTTGTAAGTGAGGTTGGCGCCTGTGATCAGAACTCGTCCGCTGACGGCGGAGGATGTGCCCGTCTGTGCCGCTTGGGTCGACGAACACCCCATGTTTGCTCGCTACGGGTTGACGGCGGAGCGCTTGGCCGCGTCCCTGGCCAATGCGCTGCGGCAGGGGGACGGATTGGTGGTGGCGGAGGACGACGCCACCCCGTCGGGACCTGCTCCCGTGGGCTTAGCCTGGTACCTGCCGCGGGGGACGTTTTACCACAGTGCCTATTTGCGGCTCTTGGTCGTCTCCAGCCGTGCCACGGGCAAGGGAGTGGGCGGTGCGCTCATGGACGCCGTGGAAGACCTGGTGTTTCGAGAAGTCAAGGACTTGTTCGCGTTGGTCAACACGGAGAACATGGCCGCCCAGCGGTTCTATGAGCGGCGCGGCTTTCGGTGCGTGGGCCGTTTGGCCGACTACGCGGGGCCCGGGCTTGACGAGTTCATTTACCGCAAGCGGCGGTGATGTCCGGCGCGACCGGATGGCGCTTGGTCAAGACCGCTGGCGACCGCCGTGCCGGTGTGAACAGTGGCAACGATGCTGCCAAACGTGACGGTCCGACTGGTCGTGACGCTGCGACCGGTCGGGAAGGTGCAACCATGGGGAGGGACCAGCATTGCCGTGGCAGCGGCTGCGGGAGAAGCGGACGCGCTTGATCGTTGGACTTGTCTCCGGGACGTCGGTGGACGGCATCGACGCAGCGCTCGTGCAGGTGTCGGGTGACCCGCTGAGTCCCGACATCCAACTGCTGGGCTTTCGCGAAGCGCCCTTCTCTTCGGAGGTACGCAAGGCCATTTTCGCCGCGTTTCGACCGGAATCCAGCGGGGTCGACCACCTGTGTCGCCTCAACTATGCCCTCGGGCACCTGTTTGCCGACGCGGCGTTGAATGTCATTCACCAATGCGGGTTGACGCCCGCGGATGTGGACCTCATCGGCTTTGCGGGTCAGACGGTGTATCACATTCCCGAGCCCGAGGACGTCTTGGGCATCGCCACCGGTTCCACGCTGCAGCTGGGCGAGGCGGCGGTCGTCGCGGAACGGACGCGCATCCCGGTGGTCGGCGAACTGTACACGCGCGACGTGGCCGCAGGCGGCAAAGGCGCGCCGCTGAGCCCCTTCGGCGATTACGTGATGTTTCGCGGCTTGAACAAGCCGGTGGCCGTGCACAACATCGGCGGCATCGCCAACGTGACGGCCTTTCCCGCCGGCGCGGCGCCGGAACAAGTCATCGGGTTTGACACGGGCCCGGGCAACATGGTGATCGACGCCATCGTGCGCTATGTTACCGACGGAAACCAGCAGTACGACCGGGATGGCGCGTTGGCGGCCGCCGGCGCCATCCACAACGGGCTGCTGTCTGAGCTCATGGACGACCCTTACTTCAGCGCGCCGCCGCCGAAAGCCACAGGACGGGAGCGGTACGGTGAGCAGTACGCGCGGCACGTTCTCGATCGGGCGCGAGCATACGGGGTCGGCGGGGCTGACCTGGTGGCCACGGTGACGGCCCTGACGGCCGCCTCCATCGCGTTGAACTACGAGCGGTTTGTGTTGCCGCGGGTTCCGGTATCCGAAATCATCTTGGCCGGTGGTGGGGCGTACAACCCGACGCTGCGCCGCTTCATCCAGGAACGGTTGCCTGGCCTGGCTGTGCGGACGTTCGAGGATTACGGTTACTCCAGCAAGGCGCGTGAAGCCATTGCGTTTGCCCTCATCGCGAACGCGACGGTGGCGGGCGTGCCCAACAATCTGCCCTCGGTGACGGGCGCGCAGCGACCGGTCGTGCTTGGGAAGCTGGTGCCGGCGTAAGTTGCCAGCCTGATGGCAAGGCGCCCGATGCGCGCCGATCCAACCTCCAAGCGCACCAAGGTCCTTGGCGTTTATACCCCCAAGGTGGAGTGCCTCGGGAGGCACTCCACCTTGAGGCCCTGCACCCCGGCGTTAAAAGTTAATCCCTAAACCTCAATCCTCAAGCGCCAAACCCTGAACCTCAAACCCTAACCCTAACCCTAACCCTAAACCTAAACCTAAACCCTAAACCCTAAACCTTAAACCGCCCTACGAGCTGCTCCAACTCATTCGCCAGCTTGCCCAGTTGCTGCACCGACTCCTTCATCGTCTGGGCCGAGGCGTTGACCTGCTGCGTCGAGGCGCTGACTTGCTGGGCGCTGCCCGCGGTTTGCTCGGAGATGGCGGCCACTTCGTCCATGGCCTGGATGACGTTGTCGCTGGCCGTGGTCATGCGCTGGGCGGCGCCGGTGTTCTCCGCCGTGATGCGCGCCATTTCGTTGATGGCATCCATCATCTTCGGCCCGGCGGCGGCCATTTGCTGGGCGGCCGCGGAGATGGTGCGCGCCATATCGTCGGTGGTGTTGATGGCCGCGATGATCCGCTGCAGCTCCGCCCGGGCGTCGCCGGCGAGGCTGGTGCTGGTTTCCACGTGGCGCTCGCCGGCGGCCATGGCCTCCACCGCCGCGTCCACGGCCGTCTGAATGTTGGCGATGAGGGCGTTGATCTGCTGGGTCGACTCGGCGGCGCGCACCGCCAGCCGCCGCACCTCCTCAGCCACGACGCCGAAGCCGCGCCCGTGCTCGCCGGCGCGGGCCGCCTCGATGGCCGCGTTGAGGGCCAGCAGGTTGGTCTGGTCCGCGATCTCGCCGATCAGCTCCACGATCTGGCCGATCTGCAGGGAGTAGCCGCGCAGTTCGTTGATCTGCTCCGCCACCCGGCCGGTGACCGCGCGCACCTGGGTGATGCCCTCGACCACTTGCTCCACGGCCTTGCCGCCCGACTGGGCCCGCCGGGTGCCTTCGGCCGCAGCCTCCGCCACCTGCCGGGCGGAATCGGCCACCTGATCGATGGCCTGCTTGATCTCGCCCAGCAGGCGAGACGTGCTCTCCACTTGCTGCGCCTGCCGCTCGGCCCCGGCGGCAATCTGTTCAATGGCCTTCCTCAGGTCGGCCATGGCCGTTCCCGTGCGCTGCATCTGGCTCACTTGGCTGTCGGTGCCCCGCGCCACCTCGCTGATGGCCTGCGCGATGTGCGCCGTGGCGGCGGTGGTCTCGTCCGCGGCCAGCAAAAGCTGCCGCGCATGCTGCGTCAGCGCAGTGCCGGTGCGGTGGATCTGCGACAGCATTTCCTTCAGACTGACCAGCATGCGGTTGAAGGCCGCGGCCATCTCCTCAATCTCGTCGCCGGTGCGGATCTGCAGCTCCGGAACGGTGAGGTCTCCGTCCGCGAGCCGCAGCGCGGCTTGCGCCGTCTGGCGCACGGGACCCGCCGTGCCGCGGGTGAACACGACGAGCACCACCGTGGCGCCGATGAGGGCCAGCACCGCCAAGCCCCACATGATCAGCCAGTGGCGGTCGATGGCGGCGCGCATGGCGGCCGACAGGTCCGCCGTCACGCCCGTAGCCGCCCGGATGCGGGCGAACTCGGTTTCGTAGGCGCTGGAGATGGTGCGGAAGCCGCTCATGGCCACGTACATGACGGAAGCGATGAGCACTAAGACGAGGGTAAAGCCGATGGCCAGTTTGCCACCGATGGACCAGCGCATGGCACCCGTTCCTTTCTTGCAGAAACCTAAATGGAAACCCCAGGCGACCGCACAGGGTCGACCAAGGGTCTCACTAAACATTATCGGCCGTTCGGCAGGTCGTACGTAGGGGCTTTGTATGCCCGCCTCAACGACTCGCCGAGAAAACCCGCGACGTGCTTGGGTACTTGGCCGCCAACGGATTCTACCGGGAGGCGCTGGCGCGGTGGTATGGCGCACAGGCCGGTTGAGGCCTGTTACTTGGCCGGTAACGCCTCGACCGTGTGATCGAAGGTAATACCCCGCCGGGCCAGCTCGGCCAGGAACGGCTCGAAACGGTCGCCGGCCAGCAGCTGCTCGGGGGCGAAGAAGCCCCGTTCGGGCAGCTTCCCTTGCGCCAGCCAGTCGGCCACGATGAGGGCGGGGAAGCCCGTGGTGCGGGCCATGGACGTGTAGCCGGTTTCGTGGTCGTAGAAGTCCATCATCGTCCACTGGTGCCGCACCGGGGCGCCGCGCTTCTTGCCCGTGGCCACCACCCGCATGACGGTCACGTCTTCCCTGGACGGGTTTTGGATGTGGGGCTCCAGCAGCGCCATGGTCACTTGGCGCGGACGGACTTGCTGGCCGTCGACCGTGACCGGCCGGTCGTCCAGGAAACCCAGTTCCTGCAGGACCTTCATCTTGCCGAAGTGGCCGCGGTAGCGGACGGTCTTCTCGGCCAGGCGTTTCACCCTAGAACCGAGGGTGTGGGGAACGCTGTGGGCGTCGGAGTAGGCCGCTTCGCAGGCGCCGACCGGCTCGGGGAAGTGGCACTCCTCCAGGCCCGACATGGGCGGCAGCTGCACCAGGCGTCCGTCCTCTACGATGAGAACCGGGCGCGTGTACAGGCCCATAAGCCCTTCCATGCTGACGACCTGCTGGTACAGGAGGGGCGGGCGCGGGTGGCGGGGCAGGCCGCCGCAGTAGATGGTGACGTCGTCGGCTTCATCCAGCAGCTCGACGCCGCGGGCGGCCAAGACGTTGGCAATTCCGGGCGCGACCCCGCAGCCGCTGACGATGAGAAC
>DATCKT010000305.1:0-4341 GCA_036562195.1 Limnochordales bacterium | reverse complement strand
CGATGATACCCACCAGGCGCCCCTCCCGCACCACCGGCAGCCGGTTGATGCCCCGCTCTACCAACAGCGTCGCCACTTCTTCCAAAGGCGCGTCCTCGGTGACCGTCACCACATCGGTGGTCATCACGTCGCGCACCCGTGCGGCCGTGGCCTTGCGCAGCTCCTCTTCGAAGCGCCGCGGATGCTCCAGGTAGATGACCCCGCCCAGGAACGGGAAAAACTTGGGCAGGTTCAGCCGCTTGGCCCGGGCCAGAAGATCCGCCTCGGTGACCATGCCGACGACGCGGCCCTCGTCGTCCACCACGGGCAAGCCGCTGAATGACGCCTCCGCCAGGATGGCCGCCACTTCCTCCACCGTTGCGTCGGGGCCGGTGGTGCGCACATCCCGCCGCATGATGTCGCCAGCCCGCATCAATACCCCTCCCTGTCCAGCAGCGGGCCTTGCCCCGCGCGGGCTTGCGCCAGGGCCTCGGGCAGCCGGTCGGCCACGTCGCCGGCCACGACCCCCGCCGGTCCCCGCGCGGCCGCCGCCAAGTCACCCGCCAAGCCGTGCACGTACACCGCCGCCACCGCGGCCCACAAGGGCGGGGCGCCTTGGGCCAAAAGACCGCCGATGGCGCCGGCCAGCACGTCACCGGTGCCGCCGGTGGCCAGCGCTGCGCTGCCGGTGCTGTTGATGAACGCTCTCCCGTCGGGGGCAACCACCACCGTGGGCGCGCCTTTGAGCACCACCACCGCCTGCCACGCCTGGGCGCGGTCGCGAGCGATCCTTAAGGGGTCCGCCAGCACTTCCCGCACCGAAAGGCCGCACAGGCGCGCCATCTCTCCCGGGTGCGGCGTGAGCACCAGCGGGTACGATCGGGCCCGGGTGCGCACGAGGAAGTCCGCCCCCTCCCCCAGGGCGTAGAGGGCGTCCGCGTCGGCCACCACTGGCCGCTGCGCCGCTTCCAGCACCAGCCGCACCACCTGGCCCACGGCTTCGGTACGGGAGAGCCCCGGCCCGATGACCAGCACGTCGGTGCGGGCGAGGCCGTGGATGATCTCCCCGGCGGCATCGGCGGCCAGTCCCCCGTCGGGAGCCTCCGGCAGCGGCCGGGTCAGGGCTTCCCAGAGGGCGCCGGCGAACACCGGCAGCAGGCTGGCCGGGCCGGCCAGCGTCACCAGGCCCGCCCCCACGCGCTGGGCCCCGCGGGCGGCGAGCATGGCCGCGCCGCTCATGCCCCGGGCGCCCGCGACCACCAACACATGGCCAAAGGTACCCTTGTGGCCGGTGGCCGGCCGCGGCGGCAACAGCTGCCGCACCAGGTCCGGTTCCACCAAGACGGTGGGCGGATCCCCCGCCTCGCCCGCCCCTTTGACCGGGGCTGGCTTGTCGGTTGCCGCCCGCTCCGCGCCGGGCGCCTCGTCAGCCAGCCCCTCCCCCAGCAGCGCGCGCGGCAGGCCGATGTCGGCCACGACCAGGTGACCCGCCAGCTCGCGCCCGGGCGGCAGGAGGAGGCCGACCTTGGGCAAGCCCAGGGTCACCGTCCACTGGGCCCGCACCGCGGCGCCCGGGACGGCGCCCGTGTCCGCGTCTACGCCGGACGGGATGTCCACGGCCAGCACGGGCCGGCCGGCCCCGTTGAGGATGTCGACGGCGGCGGCCACCGCACCCCGGGGCGCACCGCGGCTGCCGGTGCCCAACAGGGCGTCCACGAGCAAGTCCGCGGCGGCCGCGTTGAGCTTGGCCTTCTGATGCGTACCATCCCGCAACGGCACCACGTCAATGCCCAGCTCGCGCGCGATGGCCAGCTGTGTGGCCGTCTCGGCGCTGGCCCGCTCGGGGTCGCCGGCCAGGAACACCCGCGCGCGGGCGCCCCAGTTGGTCAAAAGGCGAGCGGCCACCAGGCCGTCGCCGCCGTTGTTGCCGGTGCCGGCGAAGATGACCACCCGGCGGCTGCGGGTCGGATGCAACTGTTGCCAGCAGCGCCGCGCCACGGCCAAGCCGGCGTGTTCCATGAGGATCAGGGACGGGATGCCGTATCCGTCAATGGCACGGCGGTCGATGGCCCGCATCTCGGCCGCGGTGACGACCTTCACGCGCGTCCTCCCCCATCGTGCTGGCCGCCGTCGCCGGCACGGGCCTCGGCCACCGCGTGGGCAACGGCCACGGGCCCGTCGTGGGCCAGGCTGAGGTGAATCACCGTGATGCCCTTGTCCTTCGCCAGGCGCGCCGCCGCGCCCTGGAGGCGGACGATGGGCTGGCCGCCGGGCGCCCGGTCGATCTCGATGTCCTGCCAGCCCACGGGCCCCCAGCCGCAGCCCAGGGCCTTCATGACCGCCTCCTTGGCGGCGAAGCGGGCGGCGAGACACCGCACCCGGTCCCGGCGCGCGCTGCAGCGCGCGGCTTCCGCCGGGGTAAAGAGGCGCCCGAGCAAGCGGTCCCCCGACCGCGCCAGGGCCCGCTCCAGCCGGGCCACCTCCACCACATCAACGCCTACACCGACCACCATGGCCGCAAACCGCTCCAGTTCTCATCGTATTCCGCCCGGGCGGCGGCCAGCCGGGCCCGACGCGCGGCCGCGGCGGACGCAGGGCCGGCGCCCGAGCGGCTCATTCGACCGTGACGCTCTTGGCCAAATTGCGGGGCTTGTCAACGTCGCACCCCCGCATCCGGGCCACGTGGTAGGCCAGCATCTGCAGGGGCACCACCGACAACACCGGCATGACGACGTCGGCCGCCGGCGGCAGCACCAAGGCGGCATCGGACACGCGCACGATGTCCTCGCCTTCCGGCACGGTGACGGCCAGCACAAACGCCCCCCGGGCCTTGACCTCCTTGATGTTGCTCAGCATTTTGTCCAAGAGCCTCCGCTGGGTGGCCAGGGCGATCACGGGAATGCCGTCCGTGATCAGCGCCAGCGTACCGTGCTTGAGCTCCCCGGCGGCGTACGCCTCCGCGTGGATGTAGGAGATCTCCTTAAGCTTGAGCGCCCCTTCCATGGCCGTGGCGCTGTCGAGGCCCCGCCCGATGAAGAACACGTGCTCCGCGTCCACCAGCTGTCCGGCCCAGCCGGCCACTGTCTCCTCCATGCCCAGCACCGTCTCCAGGCGCCCGGGCAGTGCCGCCAGCTGATCCACCAGCTCCGCCACGGCGGCCGGGTCCGCGCTCCCCCGCTCAAGCCCCATGAACCCCGCCAGCAGGTACAAGGCCACCAGCTGGGTGATATAGGCCTTGGTGGAGGCCACGGCCACTTCAGGACCCGCCAGCGTGTAGAGGACGTGATCCGCCTCGCGGGCCAGCGAACTGCCCACCACGTTGGTGATGGCCAGCGCCCGCGCGCCGCGGGCACGGGCCTCCCGCATGGCCGCCAGCGTGTCCGCGGTTTCGCCCGATTGGCTGATCAAGAGCGCCAGGGTATGCTCGCCGACCAGCGGGTCGCGATAGCGGTACTCGGCCGCCAGGTCCACCTCCACGGGAATGCCGGTGAAACGCTCCAGGACCGGCTTGCCGACGAGGCCCGCATGCCGGGCCGTGCCCATGGCCAGCACGTCCATCTTCCGGAGGCTGCGCACGTAGGCCGGGTCGAGATCCAGGTCGGGCAGCCGGATGCACCCCCGTTCCCGGTCCAGCCGTCCGGCCAGCGTGTCCCGCACCGCCCGGGGCTGCTCGTGAATCTCTTTCTGCATGAAGTGGTCGTAGCCGCCCTTTTCGGCCGCGGCCGCGTCCCAGTCCACGTGCAACGGCTCCTTGGCCACGGGGCGTCCGTCCGCGTCTAGAAACCGGACGCCGGCGGCGGAGATGACGGCCAGCTCGCCGTCTTCCAGCACGTAGACGCTGCGGGTATAAGGCAACAGCGCCGGGATGTCGGACGCCGCGTAGTTCGCGTCGGCGCCGATGCCCACCACCAGCGGGCTGTCCTTGCGGGCGACGACGACCCGATCGGGCTCATCCGCGTGCACCACCGCGATGGCCCATGATCCGTGCAAGCGCCCGATGGCGGCCCGCACGGCCGCGAGCAGGTCGCCCCGGTAGTATTCCTCGATCAGGTGGGGCAGCACTTCGGTGTCAGTTTCGGAAGCAAAGCGGTGGCCGCGCTGGATCAGCTCCTCGCGCAGGGCCAGGTAGTTCTCGATGATGCCGTTGTGGACCACGGCCACCCGGCCCGCGCAGTCCAGGTGCGGATGCGCGTTCTCATCCGCAGGGCGCCCGTGCGTCGCCCACCGCGTGTGACCGATGCCAGTGAAGCCAAGGGCCGGCTGGGCTTCCAAGAGGTCGGCCAACTGGTCGAGGCGGCCCGCCTTCTTGCGCACCTGCAGCTCAGTTCCGTTGCAGATGGCGGCGCCCGCCGAGTCGTAGCC
>DATCKT010000131.1:0-3203 GCA_036562195.1 Limnochordales bacterium | reverse complement strand
GCTTTGACGTGGCCTGGAGGTAGCAGGGAAGCCAACCGGCGGCGTTCCGACAGGACGGGCCCCATGCGGGTTTCACCGCATGGGGCCCGTTTTTGCGTGCCGGCGGCCGGACTCCCGTTCCCGGCCGCGGCCCGGCCTCCCGTTCCGGTGCCCCGAGCGGCACGCCGCTCGGGGCACCGCTGTTCCCAGCCGCACGGGTTTGGAAAGTTGTTGCTGGAAAATATCGATACAAACCCTTGATCTTAGTCTGACCTATGTTCTAATCTCATCCTACACATAGTAGGGGAATAAGTATCCATCGCCTCGGTCGATGGCCTGGCCGGGTGACGCCATGCCAGCCGAACTGCCCCTGGCCGCCGCCGTGCTCGATGCAGTGTTGCGGGATCTGGATGTCCAGCCGCTGGGGGTGCTGTTGGCACCTGGGAGGGAAGGGGGCGTGGACGCGCGGCTGGCGGCGAGCGTGGGCGACGCCGTCCGAGAGGTGGAGGTGGCGCTCGGTTTCGCGCTGGTCCTGGCCGAATGCCTTGACCTGCCCCTATGCGTGGAGTCGGTGGGGGCCGGGCGGGACAGCGGGCAGGCCGGTCACGGGGCCCGATGAAGCTTGACACGGTACAGGAGGTTGCAGCGTGGGAGGGCGAGCACTGTGGAGCGCTGTCCTGGGTACGGTCCTGGCCTTGCTGGTTGCGGCCTGCTCCGCCGACGGCGGCGATGAGGGGGCGGCAGGCGGGGGCGGTGACTCGTTCCCGGTGACCCTGCAGCACAAGTTCGGCACCACAACGATTGCCGAGGAGCCGGAGCGGGTGCTCACCTTGGGCTATTCGGAGCAGGACCCGGTTCTGGCGCTGGGCGTGATCCCGGTGGCAGTGCGGGAGTGGTTTGGGGACCAACCCTACGCCGTCTGGCCCTGGGCGCAGGACGAACTGGGAGACGGCCGGCCCCAGGTCTTGGAGATGCCCTTTGGGGAGCTGGACTTGGAGGCCATTGCCGCGCTCCGTCCGGACCTCATCGTCGCTACCCACTCGGGCATCACTGAGGAGGAGTACCGGCGCCTGTCGCAGATCGCCCCCACGCTGGCGCAGCCCGGCGAGTACCCGGACTTCGGCGTCCCGTGGCAGGAGCAGACGCGGCTCATCGGCCGGGCGCTGGGGCGGGAGGAACGGGCGGAGGCCCTGGTGGCCGAGGTGGAGGCCGCCATTGCCGCGGCCCGGCGGGCGCACCCCGAGTTTGAGGGCGCAACCGTCGCGTGGGCCTCTCCGGCCAGCGGCGCCGGCCAGTACTGGGTGGTGGGACCGAATACGCCGCCCATGCGGTTCCTGTTCTCGTTGGGGTTCCGGATGCCGGAGGAGCTTGCCGCGATGGTAGGGCAGCGGGACTCCGCGCAAATCAGCGGCGAGCAGCTCCGCATGCTGGACGTGGACGTGCTCATCTTCCGGGCGCCCTCGCAGGACGTGCGGGACGCGTTCGAGCGCGACCCGTTGTACCGCCAACTGGACGTAGCAACGGAGGGGCGGACCATCTTCTTCGTGGGCCCGGATGACCCCCTCTACGGCGCCCTCAGCTTCAGCACGGTGCTGAGCCTGCCGTACGCGCTGGAGCACCTGGTGCCGAAGCTGGCCGCGGCGGTGGACGGTGATCCCGCAACGGCGGTGGCGGGCCGATGAGCAGGCGGCGGGTCTCGGCGTGGTTCCCGGCCCTGGCGTTCCTGATGGTTTCCGCCCTGCTGGCGTCGTGCGGGGGCGATGCCCCGGCGCAGGACGCCGGCGCCCGCGCCCCATCGGGCGACGGCCCGTTCCCGGTGACTATCGAGCACAAGTTTGGCACTACCACCATCCCCAACGAGCCCAAACGCGTGGTCGCCGTTGGGTACCATGATCACGAGGCGCTCCTGGCGCTGGGCGTGGCGCCGGTGGCCGTGCGCTATAACTACGGCGACCATCCGTACGGCGTTTTCCCCTGGGCTCAGGACGAACTTGGCGGGGCAACACCGGTTGTGCTGGAGATGCCGGACGGCGAGCTCGACTTCGAGGCCATCGCCCGGCTGCAGCCGGACCTCATCAGCGCCGTCTACTCCGGCATTACCGAGGAAGAGTACCGCACGCTTTCGCGCATCGCACCGACCCTGGCGCAGACAGGTGACTACATCGATTTCGGCATTCCCTGGCAGGAGCAGACGCGGCTCATCGGCGCGGCCGTGGGGCGCAGCCAGCGGGCCGAGGCGGTGATTGCGGAGACGGAGGCGCGGTTCGCGGAGGTGCGTCGGCAGCATCCCGAGTTTGCGGGTAAGACGGTGATCCTGGCAGTCATGCGGCCGGACGGTCAGGTGGGCCTGCTTTCGGAGCAGGACGTGCGCACCCGGACGTTCACCTCTTTGGGTTTCCAGCTGCCGCCGGAGATCCGGAACCTATTCGGTGACTCCTTCTACACGTTTCTCAGCAGTGAGCAACTTCGGCTCCTGGATACGGCGGACGTGGTGGTCTGGCATCAGATGGAGTTTTCCCCGGGGCGGGCGGCGATTGCGGGGCACCCCCTCTACGCGACGCTCCGCGTAGCGCGGGAGGGGCGGCACGTGTTCCTGACGGGGACGGCCGACGACGCGCTCCAGTTCAGCACGGTGCTGAGCCTGCCGTTCCTCCTGGAGCGGCTGGTGCCGCAACTGGCCGCGGCCCTGGACGGGGACCCGGCCACGGAGGCGGCGACGCCATGACGCCGGCGCCGAAGGCGTCCCGGTTTGCCGGTGGGTCCGTACTGGCCGAGACGGCGGCCCGCGCCGATGCCCTTGGTGGCTACCTCTCGTACCGGGCTGGGAGGCCGAAGGGCCCCGGCTGGTACCCGCTGTCCGCGCTGGTGGTGCCTGAGGTGCCGTCGGCGTGGCGGGAGGCGCTCACGGCCCGCTGGCCCAACCGCCGGGTGGCGGCCTCGTTCCTGGCGGGCTGGCTGACGGCCGCGGCGACGGACGTGTGGGTGCTGCCCGCCCTGGCGATGAGCCGCCTGCCGCTGGTGGAGCCGGCGGAGGCGTCGATCCACCGGCACCAGGAAGGGTGGTTCGACGCCGTGGCGGTGACGGGTGGTCGGCTGGCGGTTCTGCCGGACGATCCGGCGGCCGGGCTGCCCGGCACGGTGGTTTTGCCGGACCGGTCGGCGCTGGTGGACGCGCTGGCGGATGCCCTGCTCTCCCTGGCACCGGTCCTCCAAAGCGTTCGCGC
>DATCKT010000299.1:0-17426 GCA_036562195.1 Limnochordales bacterium | reverse complement strand
ACTGGGCCATGGTGTGCACGCCCGCTCGGCTCCACGCCATGGGGCGGCTGCTGAGCCGGGCCGCATAGACATGGCTCACATGCCCTTCCGCACTGCAGCCATGCCAAATCCCCTCCCAGCGCCGCCACGCTCGTATCCCGTTTGGAACGACGCCTTGTCAAATCCATACGGCCGGATCTACGGTACGGACATTGCCAACGACTGGCTGTACGTTCTTGATCCGACCGAAAACAGGTGGTGGCGTGAGCGAATCCCCGCGTACGACGGCAACTTGATCAAGGGCTATTACAGCTTAGGAGATCCGACGCCCGACGGAAACACAACGTTCGCAGGTGCTACGGATCACAGTGCTGCCTACGCGCACACGCCGGCCATGGACGCCAACGGCGTTGTGTGGCTCGCCACCATGTCCAGCGGCAGCTACAGACCGGGTTATTGTCCGCCTGACGTCAACACCCCACGGGGATCCATAACGGCCTACTATCCCGAGGAGAACAAGTTCCTGGTGATCCCCACGTGCTTCGGTACGCATCACATCACCGTCGACGAAGATGGAACGATCTGGGTGAACGGCGACTCCCGGTACATCGGCTGGTTCGATCCAAGCAAGCTGGACCCGGCGGACCCCACCACCTGGGAGCGAGCGCAGGATTGGGAGCACATTGTCGTGGACTCCGACGGAGATGGCGAGCCGGATACGCCCATGATCGGCTTCACCTACAGCGTAGCGATCAACCCGGTCGATGGATCGGTGTGGTACGGCGTACTGACCCCAAATCCGGGCCGCATTCTGCGGTTTGATCGGGAAACTCGGAAGTTCGAGGTGTACGAGCCGCCGGTGGGCTCCGGTCACTTTGGCACACGCGGTCTTTGGGTGGACTCGAAGGGCCAGGTATGGGTGCCGATGGCCGGGAGCGGCCACCTGGGACGCTTCGACCGCAGCAAATGCCGACAGACGTGGGGCACCGGACAGCAGTGTCCGGAAGGTTGGACGTTTTGGGAGATCCCGGGACCGCGCTTTCAGGGCACTGAACGAAACACCAACTTCTTCTACTATGTCTGGGTGGATCGGGAGAATGCCACCGGGTTGGGGCACGACACCGTTCTGCTGACCGGTACGAACACCGACGCCATCATCGCCTTCAACCAGCAAACCGAAGAGTTTATCTTCCTACGCGTGCCTTATCGGTTGGGCTTTTACACCCGATTCGTAGACGCTCGCATTGACGATCCGGACGCCGGCTGGAAAGGCAGAGGCATCTGGACAGCGTACAACACGACGACCTCGTTGCATACGGAGACTCGTCGGCCGTCCTTCGTGCACATTCAGATTCGTCCGGACCCACTCGCCCACTGAGGCACGGCACGGTCGGGAGCCCCCCTCGGGCTCCCGATCTCCCTCAAGCGGTACGAGGTGAGCCGCGTTCATGGACCTCTCCCGCAAGGGCGCCCCGTGGCCTCTCGTGTTCCTGACGGCCACATCCATCGTCCTCGGCGTCATCCCGTGGAGTGCGCAGGGCGCCTCCCAGACACCCTCCGTCGCACCGGACGTGGAAGTCCTTTGGGAACACCTCGCCTTTATGCCAGTGCCCGACGGGCTTCGCATCGTGCACGTAACGCACGTTCTTAACCGGGGACCTCGACCGGCTCTACGCGTGCCGTTGGGCACGCCGCGGGCAATTCGATGGGTGGAGTTTCCCGCGCCCCTCGTTCCTGCAGATGGGATGATCGTCGATCCGCGCCCCTTAGCGGTTGGGGAAGAGCGTCAGTACGCGTTGGTCTACGACTTGCCCACCTTGTCCACGCCATGGGTGGTACGCAGGCCGCTGCTCTATTTCACGAACGAGTTGTGGTTGTGGACGGAAAGCCCCGAGCTGTCTCTGCGGGCATTGCACTCAACTCCCGTAGGCACGGAAGAGTCGGTGGGCGCACCTTCTCAACCCATGTGATGACCGGGCTCGACCCACACCCTGCCTGGCAGGTGGTGTTGGATCGTGCTGATGACCAGCCCGCGTTACGAGCCCTCGCGACGACCAGCGCACGCGACGACCCATGGCACGTTCTCCTTCACCATCCCGTTCCCCGGGTCGGGCTCCTGACCGTACTGCTCTGCGGCAGCACGTTGGTCCTCATGCGGGCAATCCGGCGGATGCGCCATACGTCGTCGTCTCGGACGCTGCGAGCCCGCCGCACCGATCCGACTTGGAGGACCGAGGCAGACCATCTAAAGGAGCAAATTGCGCGCCTGGACATCGCCTTCGCCCATGGTGAGCTCGACAGTGACAGCTATGAGCTGTACCGCGCCCAGCTCAAGAGCCGGCTGCTAGCGCTGGTCCGAGGACAAGATGGTGAGAAACTGGCGTAAGATGGCCCTCTCGGGGAGAGCCATACGCATACCCTCGCCAGGTCCTGCCGCTCCAGTACAGGTCCTGCCGCTCCAATTGTTTCCCAGCATGACTGAACCGGGGCCACGTGGGGGTGCATGATCGTTACAGGCTGCGCGTGTCCCGGGGATGGACCACCAACTCCGACCGCAAATCCAGCTGCCCAAACAAGGAGAATACCCGCAGTGCGGGGAACATCCCCCCGGAAAGGCGAGGTGTGCACGGCATGGACCACATCCTGGTCATGGTAGAGATCCCCCGCGGGAGCCGCAACAAATACGAATACGACAAGGAAACCGGGCGCTTTGTTCTGGACCGCATGCTGTTTTCATCGGTACATTACCCGGCCGACTACGGCTTCATCCCCGACACCCTGGCCGAAGACGGCGACGAGTTGGACGCCCTGGTCCTGGTGGGCGAGGCCACCTTCCCCGGCTGCGTCATTCGGGCCCGGCCCATCGGCGTGTTTCAGATGTGGGACGAAAAGGGCCCCGACGAGAAGATCCTCGCGGTGCCCGTGAGCGATCCCCAGTGGAACTGGGTGCAGGATCTCGACGACGTGCCGGCCCATCTGTTGCGGGAAATCACCCACTTCTTCCAGGTGTACAAAGACCTGGAAGAAAAGAAAACCCGGGTCGGCGGCTGGCAAGACCGCCAGCACGCCTGCCGGGTCATCGAAGAGGCCCAGCTTCGCTACCGGCAGGCCCGGGGCGGCTGACCGGGCCGCCGGCCCGCCCGGATCGGCCGGGAGACCGGCCAGCAGCGTACCACCCCTCCGGTCAGCCGGGGTGTCGAGCCGCCCGCCGTCCGGCGGGCGGCCTTAGCCTCTGGCCGCTGCCGCCGCCGATACCGGCGCGGTCAACGGCTCCACGCCGCACAGCATCAGGCCGTACTCGACGCTGTCCACCAGCGCGATCCAGCTGGCCTCGATGATGTTGGTGGAAACGCCCACCGTCCCCCAGGACTGGCCGTCGCAGGCGCTTTGGATCAACACCCGCACCTTGGCCCCGGTGCCGCCGTCTTCGTTGAGCACCCGCACCTTGTAGTCGGTCAAGTGGATGCGGGCCAGGGCCGGGTACACGTCCACCAGCGCCTTGCGCAAAGCGTTGTCCAGGGCGTTGACCGGGCCGTTGCCTTCCGCGGCCGTGTGCACCGTCGCGTCGCCGACCCGAACCTTAATGATGGCCTCCGCCGTCGGTTCGTCGGCCATGTCGTCCTTGGCGATGATCAGGCGTAGGCCCTCCAAGGCGAAGTACGGGCGGTACTGGCCGACGGCCTTGCGCAACAGCAGCTCAAAGGAGCCCTCGGCGGCCTCAAAATAGTACCCCTCGTGCTCCAGCCGCTTGATGGTGTTCACGACCTCTTTCAGGGCCGGGGAATCCTTGTCCAGGTGAATCCCCCGCTCCCGCGCCTTGTAGATGACGTTGCTAGCGCCCGACAGCTCCGACACCAAGACCCGCCGCTCGTTGCCCACGGTCTCGGGCGGGATGTGCTCGTAGGTTTCCGGGTGCTTGAGCACGGCGCTGACGTGCACGCCGCCCTTGTGGGCGAACACGCTGCGGCCCACGAACGGGTGATGGTCGTTGGGGGTGCGGTTGGCCAGCTCGCTGACGAAACGAGACAGATCCGTCAGCGTCCGCAGCTGCTCCGGCGTGACGCAGCGGTAGCCCATCTTCAGCTGCAGGTTGGGGATCACCTGCACCAGGTCCGCGTTGCCGCAGCGCTCACCGTAGCCGTTGATGGTGCCCTGCACGTGCCTGGCGCCGGCCCGCACCGCCGCCAAGGTGTTGGCCACCCCGAGGCCGCAGTCGTTGTGGGCGTGGATCCCTATTGGCGCGGCGATGCGCTCCCGCACCTGCAGCACGATCTCGTAAATCTCCTCCGGCAGCGTGCCGCCGTTGGTGTCGCACAGCACCAAGACGCTGGCTCCCGCTTCCCAGGCCGCCATCAGGGTTTCCATGGCGTAGGTGGGGCAGCGCTTGTACCCGTCGAAGAAATGCTCCGCGTCGTAGATGACTTCCAGCCCCTGCGCCGTCAAGTACCGCACGCTGTCGCTGATCATGTTCAGGTTTTCCTGCAGGGTTGTGCCCAAAGCGTGGGTCACGTGGAAGTCCCACGACTTGCCGAAGATGGACGCCACCGACACCCCGGACGCCACGATCGCCTGGAGGTTCGCGTCGTCTTCGGGGGCGATGCCGGCCCGGCGCGTGCTGCCGAAGGCGGTCACCCGCGCCCGCTCCAGGGGCACGTCTTTCATGCGCTGGAAGAACTCCACGTCCTTGGGGTTGGAGCCGGGCCACCCGCCTTCGATGTAGTCGATGCCGAACCGGTCCAGGCGCAAGGCGATGCGCACCTTGTCCTCGGCCGAGAACGACACGCCCTCGCCCTGCGTCCCGTCCCGCAACGTGGTATCGAAGAGTTGGATGCGATCTGCGAAACCGTCCGCCATCGCGGTGCCCCGCCTCCCTCTACCGAGCCGCGGTCATGCCGTAGATGCGGTGCTTCGCCTCAAAGGCGCGGATCTTGTCCTCGTACTGGAGCGTAATGCCGATGTCGTCCAAGCCGTTCAGCAGGCAATGCCGGCGGAACGGATCGATGGTGAACTCAAGCACGAGCCCCGCGTCGTCCCGGATTTGGCACGCCTCCAAGTCGACCGTCAGACGGTACCCCTCCTGCGCCAGCGTGCGGCGGAACAGCTCCTCCACCTGGTCCTCGGGCAGGCGCACGGGCAGAATGCCGTTCTGGAAGCAGTTGTTGTAGAAGATGTCCGCGAAGGACGGCGCGATGATCACCCGGAACCCGTAGTCCAGGAGCGCCCACGGGGCATGCTCCCGCGACGACCCGCAGCCGAAGTTGTGGCGGGTCAGGAGGATGCTGGCCCCTTGGTAGCGGGGCTCGTTCAGCACGAAGTTCGGGTTGGGCGTGCCGTCTTCCAGAAACCGCCAGTCAAAAAACAGGAACTGGCCGAAGCCCGTGCGCTCGATGCGCTTCAGGAACTGCTTCGGGATGATCTGGTCGGTGTCCACGTTCACTCGATCCAGCGGGGCCACCAGCCCCGTGTGGACGCGCAAGGCTTCCATAACAATCCGCACCTCCGATCATTTTGGAAACCAGCGGGACGGCCCGTGGGCGCCGCGTCCCGGGCGTGACCCCACGCCCGGGATCGCCGCGGCCGCGAGCCACCCCGACCCGCCTGCCAGACAGCCGGCTAGAGGCTTTGGCCAAGGCCAAGGCCATGGCCAGGGCTTTGCCGTCTCAACCCACCGACTCCACGGCGAAGTCCCACTCGCGGATGTCCACGAAGTGGCCGGCGATGGCCGCCGCCGCCGCCATCTGGGGGCTGACCAGGTGCGTCCGGCCGCCCCGGCCCTGCCGGCCTTCGAAATTGCGGTTGGACGTGGACGCGCAGCGCTCGCCGGGCGCCAGGATGTCCGGGTTCATGCCGAGGCACATGCTGCAGCCGGACTCGCGCCACTCGAAGCCGGCCGCCTTGAAGATCTGGTCCAGGCCTTCCTTCTCGGCCTGCTTCTTGACCCACTGGGACCCCGGCACCACCATGGCCCGCACGTGGGGCGCCACCCGCCGGCCCCGCACGACCGCGGCCGCGGCCCGCAGGTCGTCCAGTCGGGCGTTGGTGCACGACCCGATGAACACCCGGTCGATCCGGATCTCCTGGATGGGCGTGCCCGGCTCCAGTCCCATGTACTCCAGCGCCCGGGCGGCCGCCTTGCGCTCGTTGGGATCCGCGAAGTCGTTGGGATCGGGCACGCGGCCCGTCACCGGCACCACCTGCCCGGGGCTCGTACCCCAGGTGACCATAGGCTCAAGGGTCCTGGCGTCGATCTCCACACGCGCGTCAAACTTGGCGCCGGGATCCGTGGGCAGCTTCTCCCACTCCGCGACCGCCTCTTCGAACTCCTTGCCCTTTGGTGCGTACGGCCGGCCTTCTAAGTACTTGAAGGTGGTCGCGTCCGGGGCGATCATGCCCGCGCGGGCGCCGGCCTCGATGGACATGTTGCAGATGGTCATCCGCTCTTCCATGCTGAACTGGCGGATGCACTTGCCCGTGTACTCCACCACGTAGCCCGTGGCGCCGGCGGTGCCGATCTTGCCGATGATGCCCAGGATGACGTCCTTGGCCGTAACGCCGTAAGGCAGGTCCCCGGCCACGTGGATCTCCATGGTCTTGGGCTTGTGCTGCAGCAGGCACTGGGTGGCCAGCACGTGCTCCACCTCGCTGGTGCCGATGCCGAAGGCCAAGGCCCCGAAGGCGCCGTGGGTGGAGGTGTGGCTGTCGCCGCAGACGATGGTCTTGCCCGGCTGGGTCAGGCCCAGCTGCGGGCCAATGACGTGCACGATGCCCTGATGCGGGCTGAACAGGTCAAACAAGGTGATGCCGAATTCCTTGGCGTTCTTGGCCAGCGCCTCCATCTGCCGGGCCGCGATCTCGTCGGTCACCGGCAGGCTGCGGTCCCAAGTGGGCACGTTGTGGTCCATGGTGGCAAAGGTCAGGTCCGGCCGGCGCACCTTCCGCCCCGCCAGCCGCAACCCTTCGAAGGCTTGCGGCGATGTCACCTCATGGACCAGGTGCAGGTCGATGTACAGGATGGCAGGCTTTCCAGGCTCCTGGTGCACCACGTGGGCATCCCAGATCTTCTCAAACATCGTGCGGGGTTGCATCGCCGTCTCCCTCCCGGATTGTCACGAATCGGTCGTTAACCGGCCAGGCCGGACACGAACTTCTGCCGGTCGTAGACCAGCTTGTTGAGGGCCTGCAGGTAGGCCCGGGCGCTGGCCTCGATGATGTCGGTGCTGGTGCCCCGGCCCACGTACACGTTGCCGTTGTCCTTCACCTGCACCGTCACCTCGCCCAGCGCGTCCTTGCCGCTGGTGACCGCGTTCAGGGTGTAGCTCACCAGCTGGGTTTCGATGCCGGTGACGCGGTCGATGGCCCGGTAGACCGCGTCCACCGGCCCGTCGCCGATGGCCGCCTCTTCCAGCACCTCCGTGCCCTTAAGCAGCCGCACCGTGGCCGTGGGTACCGCCGCGGTGCCGGAGGTGACGTGCAGGTAGTCAAGAGTGTACAACTCCGGGATCCGGACTACCTCTTCCTCGATGATGGCCTGGAGATCCCGGTCCGTCACGTGCTTCTTGCGGTCGGCCAGCTCCACGAACCGCTCGTAGGCCCGGTTGATCTTGTCCTCGCTGAGCTCGTAGCCCAACTCCTTGAGGCGCACCCGGAAGGCGTGCCGGCCCGAGTGCTTGCCCAGGACCAGGCGGCTCTGGCTCAAGCCCACCGATTCGGGCGTCATAATCTCGTACGTGGTGCGCTCCTTGAGGACACCGTCCTGGTGAATGCCCGACTCGTGGGCGAAGGCGTTGTCGCCCACGATGGCCTTGTTGGGCTGGATCTGCATGCCCGTCAAGGTGCTCACCAGGCGGCTGGTCCGGTAGATCTGCTCGGTGACGATGCCGGTTTCCACCTTGTAGTGGTCCTGGCGGGTCCGGAGGGCCATGATGATTTCCTCCAGGGCCGCGTTGCCCGCCCGCTCGCCGATGCCGTTGATGCAGCCTTCCACCTGGTCGGCACCGGCTTCGATGGCGGCCAGGGAGTTGGCCACCGCAAGCCCCAGGTCGTCGTGGCAGTGGACGCTGACGACCACCTTGTCGATGCCCGGCGTGTTCTCCTTCACATAGCGGATGAGCGCCGCGTACTCCTGGGGCGTCGTGTAGCCCACCGTGTCGGGGATGTTGATGGTGGTGGCGCCGGCTTCGATGGCCGCCGCGAAGATGCGGCAGAGAAAGTCCCAGTCGCTGCGGGTTGCGTCCTCGGCGGAGAACTCCACGTCCTCCACGAACTCCTTCGCGTACCGCACCGCCGCCACCGCCATGGCCACCACTTCATCGGGGGTCTTGCGCAGCTTGTGGCGCATGTGGATGTCGGAGGTAGCGATGAAGGTGTGGATGCGGGGTTTCTCCGCGTGCCGCACGCCCTCCGCCGCCTTCTCGATGTCCAGCCGGTTGGCCCGGGCCAGGGCCGCGATGATGGGGCCCCGCACCTCGCGGGCGATGAGCTGCACCGCCTGGAGGTCGCCCGGGGAGGCTATCGGGAAGCCCGCCTCAATGACGTCGACGCCCAGCCGAGCCAGCTGCCGGGCGATCTCAAGCTTTTCCTGGGCGTTGAGGTTGACGCCGGGCGACTGCTCGCCGTCGCGCAGCGTCGTATCGAAAATTCGAATCCGCCGCATACAGACGACCTCCTCACCGTTTGCCTGGGTCCGTTGGACGACAACGGGATCCGTCCGACGGCAAAGGGAGACCGGCGCCGCCGGTCACCAGCGCACCAGCCGCGTGTCCCACAAGTCCTCCATCTTTTCCAGCTGCTGCAGCACCGCCGGCGGGATGGGGTCGTCGACGCCCAGCACCATCACCGCCTGGCCGCCCACGGTCTTGCGGCCCACCTGCATGAAGGCGATGTTGATGCCGTTTTCGCCGAGGAGCGTCCCAACCCGCCCGATCATGCCCGGCCGGTCCACGTTGCGGGCCACCAACAAGTACCCTTGCGTATCCACGTTGACCCGGTAGCCGTCGATGCCCACCAGGGTCGGCACGTTGCGGCCGGTGAGGGTGCCCGCCACCGTGCGGTCGCCGGCCTGGCCGTTGGTGCCCCGCAGCGTGATCAGGCTCTGGTAGTCGCCCGCCTCGCCCTGGCGCGTCTCGACCACCTGGATGCCCCGGTCCCGGGCCACCAGGGGCGCGTTGACGTAGTTGACGGCCTCGTGCAGGATCGGGTCCAGCATGCCTTTGAGCACCGCCCGGGTGAGCGTGGCGCAGTCCATCTCCGCCAGCTGGCCGCCGTAGACGATCTCCAGCCGCTGGTGGCCGCCGCCCACAAGCTCGGTGTACAGCCGGCCCAGCCGCTCCGCCAGGTCCAGAAACGGTGCCAGCTTCTCCAGCTCCTCCGGCGACAGGGCAGGCAGGTTGACCGCGTTGCGCACCGGCTCCCCCCGCAGGGCCCGCACCAGTTCTTTGGCCACATCGACCGCCACGTGAATTTGCGACTCGGCTGTGGACGCCCCCAGGTGCGGTGTCACCACCACCCGCGGGTGGCCGATGAGCGGGCTCGACCACGGCGGTTCCTCCCGGAACACATCCAGCGCCGCCCCGGCCACCTTGCCCGACTCCAGCGCCTCATACAGCGCCTCCTCGTCGATGATGCCGCCCCTCGCGCAGTTGATGATGCGCACGCCGGGCTGCATCAGCTCAAACTGCCGCCGGCCGATGAGGTGCTCGGTGGCCCGGGTCAAGGGCGTGTGCACCGTGATCACGTGGGCCCGCCGGCAGATGTCGTCCACCTCCGCCAGCTCCACGCCCAGGTTCTTGGCCCGGTCGGGCGGGATGTAGGGGTCGTAGGCCAGCACCTGCATCCCCAAGGCTTGTGCCCGGCGGGCCACCTGGCTGCCGATGCGGCCTAGGCCAATAACCCCCAGCACCTTGCCCATCACCTGCATCCCTATGTACCGCTGCCGCTCCCATTTCCGGTCCCGGGTCACGGCCGCGTGGGCCTGCGGGATCCACCGGGCCAGGGCAAACATCATTGCGATGGTGTGCTCGGCGGTGGCCACCGTATTGCCCTCAGGGGCGTTGAGAACCAGGATCCCCTTGCGGGTCGCCGCGTCCACGTCGATGTTGTCCACGCCGACCCCCGCCCGGCCAATGACCCGCAGCCGCTCCGCGGCGGCGATCACCTCCGCCGTCACCCGCGTCGCGCTGCGCACGATCAGGCCGTCATAGCCGCCGATGCACCCGATAAGTTCCTGCTGCGTCAGCCCGGTGCGGATGTCCACCTCGATGCCGTCGTGCTGCCGCAGGACTGCGACGCCTTCCTCCGAAATGGGGTCGGCCACCAGCACCCTCATGACCACCGCGCCCAAACCTCCTGGGCCGCGGCGACGCCCGCCCCCAGCCGCACCGGAAAGCCGCTCTTGGCCAACCCCTGCTCCACCGCGGCCAGCGCCGCGATCATGTCCAGCGGGCCGGCGTAGCCCATGTGGCCGATGCGGAAGATCTTGCCCTTGAGCTGGCCCTGGCCGCCGGACAGCTCCACGCCGAACTGCCGCAGCACCAGCCGGCGAAAGGCCTCCACGTCGAGGCCCGGCGCGCCTTCCACCGCGGTGACGGTGGGCGACGCCCACCGCTCGTCGGTGTACAGCGGCAAGCCCAGCGCCTTCATACCAGCCCGCACCATATCCCGCATGAGGCGGTGCCGGGCGTAGGAGTTCTCCAGCCCTTCCTCGGCCAGCATGGCCAAGGCCTCCTGCAGGGCGAACACCAGGCTCACGGCCGGCGTGTACGGGCTTTCGCCCGCGGCCGCCGCCTTGCGGTACGCCCGCAGGTCCAGGTAGTAGCGCCCGGTGGTCACCCGCTCCAGCCGCTCCAGCGCCGCCTCGCCCAACGCCACGAACGACAGGCCGGGCGGCAGCATGAGGCACTTCTGCGAACCGGCGACCACCACGTCCACGCCCCACGCGTCCATGGGCAAGGGCGCCCCGCCCAGGGCGCTGATGCTGTCCACGACCAACAGCGCCTTATGGCGCCGGCCGCCCATCTCCCGGGCCCGGGACAACGCCTCGATGTCGTTCATGACGCCCGTGGACGATTCGTTGTGGGTGGCGAACACCGCCACGATGTCCGGGTCCGCGGCCAGCCGGGCCGCGAGCTCCGCGGGGTCCGCCCCTCGGCGCCAGTCGTACCGCCACTCGATCACCTCGGCGCCGAAGGCGCGCCCGATTTCGGCCCAGCGCTCGCCGAACTTGCCGCCTACCAGCGCCAGCATCTTTTCGCCGGGCGACACCAGGTTCACGACGGCCGCTTCCATGGCCGCCGTGCCCGAGCCCGTGATGAGCAACACTTCACCGCTGGTTTGAAACACGTCCCGCATTTGGGACGTGACCTGCTTGTACAGCTCCCGGAAGGCCGCGCCGCGATGGTTGACCATCGGCCGGCTGGCCGCCCGCACGACCCGGGGCGGCACCGGGCTCGGCCCCGGGATGCGCAAGTGATGTTGCTCCGACTGCAACTTCGTGGTGCCTCCCTACTCCTTGCCCGCCGCCGCCTGCTGGGCGCCGGCCGCCGCGCCGCGCCGCTTGGGCTGGATCCAGGGCATCATGGCCCGCAGCTCGCGGCCGACCCGCTCGATCAGGTGGTTCTGCTCCTTCTCCCGCAGCGCGTGGAACACAGGCCGGTTCGCCTTGTTCTCCAAGATCCACTCCCGGGCGAAGCGGCCGGATTGGATGTCGTCCAGGATGCGCCGCATCTCACGGCGGGTTTCCTCCGTGATGATGCGCTTGCCGGACACCAGGTCGCCGTACTCGGCCGTGTCGCTGATGGAGTAGCGCATGTACGAGATGCCGCCCTCATAGATGAGGTCGACGATGAGCTTCAGCTCGTGCAAGCACTCGAAGTAGGCGATCTCCGGCTGGTAGCCGGCTTCCACCAGCGTGTCGAAACCGGCCCGGATAAGCTCGGACACGCCGCCGCACAGCACCACCTGCTCGCCGAACAGGTCGGTCTCGGTCTCTTCCGCGAAGGTGGTTTCGATGACGCCGGCCCGGGTGCAGCCGATCCCCTTGGCGTAGGCCAGGCCCCGCTCCTTGGCCTGACCGGTCGCGTCCTGGTACACCGCGAGCAGCCCCGGCACGCCCTGGCCGTTTTCGTACATGCGCCGCACCAGGTGCCCCGGGCTCTTGGGCGCCACCATGAAGACGTCCACGTTGGGCGGCGGCACGATCTGCTTGAAATGAATGTTGAAGCCGTGGGAGAACACCAGGGCCTTGCCGTCCGTCAGGTGCGGGCGGATATCGTTCTCATAAATCTGGGGCTGCACCTGATCGGGCGCCAGCATCACGATGACGTCCGCCTTGGACGCCGCCTCGGCCGCGCTGACCGGCTGGAAACCGTCGGCCACCGCGAGCCGGTAGTTCTCGCTGCCCGGCCGGTTGGCCACGATCACGTTGAGGCCGCTGTCCCGCAAGTTGAGAGCGTGGGCGTGCCCCTGGCTGCCGTAACCGATGACGGCGATGGTCAGCCCTTTGAGCACATCGAGATTGGCGTCTTGGTCGTAGTAGATAACTGCCATAAGTGCGTTGCCACCCCTCCGTCGGCTCGCTGTTCTTTCTCCTGCTTCAGCCCCTGACCGCCTGCAGCCCGCTGGCCTGCCGCTCGGGTTCGGCGGTGACCCCCCGGGGGCCGCGCGTCATGGCCACCCGGCCCGTGCGCACCAGCTCCTTGATGCCAAAGGGCCGCAGCAAGTCCACCATGGCCTTGACCTTGTCGGTGTCGCCGGTCACCTCGATGACCAGCGAGCGGTCGCTGACGTCGATGACGCTGGCCCGGAAGATGTCCACGATCTGCAAGATCTCGGACCGGTTGGAGCGATCGGCGGCCACTTTGATCAGGGCCAGTTCCCGCTCCACCATCTCCTGGGACGACAGCTCCGACACCTTGATGACGTCGATGACTTTGTGCAGCTGCTTGGAAACCTGCTCCACCTCGGCGTCGTCCCCGACCACGACGATGGTCATGCGGGAATAGCGCCGGTCTTCGGTGGTGCCGACCACGATGCTTTCGATGTTGAACCCCCGCCGGCTGAACAGGCCCGCCACCCGGCTGAGGACACCGGGCCGGTTTTCCACCAGCACCGACAGGGTGTGCTCCCGCACTTTGCTCGCCTGCATCACTCAATCCATCCCTTCGGCCCCAGCATCTCGCTGTTGGAACCGCCCGCGGGCACCATGGGGAAGCAGTTCTCCTCGGGCTCGACCCGCACGTCGATGACGACGGGGCCGTCGTGGGCCCGCGCCTCCTCCAGCGCCGGTTTCACTTCCTCGGGCTTGGTGACGAGGATCCCCTTGACCCCGTAGCCCTTGGCGATGGTGACGAAATCGGGGGTGCCCAGGTAGCTGTCGGCGTAGCGCCTGCCGTAGAAGAATTCCTGCCACTGGCGCACCATGCCCAGGTACAGGTTGTTGAGAATGACCACCTTGACGCCCACGTTGAGGTCGGCCGCGGTCGCCAGCTCCTGGATGTTCATCTGGAAGCTGCCGTCGCCGGACACCACGAACACTTCCCTGTCGGGCCGGGCCAGCTTCGCGCCCACGCCCGCCGGGAACCCGAAGCCCATGGTGCCGAGGCCGCCCGAGGAGATGAAGTGCCGCGGGTACTTCACCTTGTAGTACTGGGCGGCCCACATCTGGTGCTGGCCCACGTCGGTGGTGATGATGGCTTCCCCGTTCGTGACCTCATAGATGGCCTCGCAGACCGCCTGCGGGTGCAGCGCCCCCTCCACCTTGCGGTACTGCAAGGGGTATTCGCGGCGCCACTCCTCGATCTGTTGCCACCACTCGGGATGGCGCTTCTCCTTGACCTTCTCCAGGAGCACCTGGAGCACCGCCCGGCAGTCGCCCACGATGGGCACGTGGGCCACCACGTTCTTGCCGATCTCGGCCGGGTCGATGTCGATGTGGATGATCTGCTCCACCTTGGGAGCGAAGGTCTTGAGGTTGCCCGTCACCCGGTCGTCAAAGCGGGCGCCGACCGCAATGAGCACGTCGCAGTTCTGCACGGCGTAGTTGGCGTAGGCGGTGCCGTGCATGCCCAGCATCCCCAGGGACTGCGGGTGGTCGCCCGGGAACGCGCCCAAGCCCATCAGGGTCATGGTCACGGGCAGGTCGCACTTCTCGGCCAGAGCCCGCACCTCTTGATGGGCGCCCGAAGAGATGGCGCCGCCGCCGACATACAGCAAGGGCCGCTTCGCGTTCATGATGGCCCGAGCGGCTTCCAGGATCTGGCGGATGTGGCCCTTGTAGGTGGGCTTGTAGCCCGGCAGGTCCACGGTCTCCGGGTACGTGAAGTTGAACTCCTCAGTGCCCACGTCCTTGGGGATGTCGACGAGCACCGGCCCCGGCCGGCCCGTCGTCGCGATGTGAAACGCGGCCTTGATGGCCCACGGCAGCTCCTTGGCGCTGCGCACCAAGAAGTTGTGCTTGGTGATGGGCAGCGTAATGCCCGTGATGTCGGCCTCCTGGAACGCGTCCCGGCCGATGAGCGCCCGGGACACGTTGCCCGTGATGGCCACGAGCGGAATGGAGTCCATATACGCCGTGGCCAGGCCCGTCACCAGGTTGGTCGCCCCCGGGCCGGAGGTGGCCAGGACGACACCCGGCTTGCCCGTGGCGCGCGCATAGCCGTCGGCCATATGGGCTGCGCCCTGCTCGTGGCGGCACAGCACCGTCCGCAGCTCCGAGCCGTACAGGGCATCGTACAGCGGCAGCACCGCGCCGCCCGGAATGCCGAAGATGTACTCCACACCCTCCGCCTTCAAACACTCAACCAGCGCCTGCGCCCCCGTCATGCGGGCGGGTGCCGGTCGACGGCCGCTGCCCTGCACCGCCAGTTCGATGGCTGACATCCCGATTTCCCTCCTCTGGTCGTTTCGCCGCGCTCAGGGTCCGTCGCTGGCCAGCGCCGCCGGACCCCCGGGGCGGTCCCCGCCGCGGCCGCTAACAAAAAATCCCCTCGTCCCCGGCCAGGACGTGCCAGGGACGAAGGGACGCGCCTTCGCGGTACCACCCTGCTTCGCCGGCGCCTCGCGGCGGCCGGCCTCGTGCGCTCATGCCGCCCCGTCCCCTGGGCCGGGTTTCCCCGCCCGGGCGGGCGTGAGCTGGCTTGATAACGGGTGCGCTGGCTAACCAGCGGCTCCCGGCCTGGCTTACTGATCGGCCCTCGTACCGCCGCCCGGGATCCAGCATACGCTGTACCCGGTGCTGTACCATGCGGGGCCGACGTTCGGCCGGCAGCTCCGGGACGAGTTCGGCGTCGGCTGCGGCGCCGGCTTCGCACCACCCGCCGGCTCTCTTAGCCCGCCTTGCGCCTACTGCTTCCCTTCATCGCCGTTGACGCAGCGTTCAATATTTCTTCCTAGCATACCCAAGGACTCCCACCCTGTCAACGCCTTTTTTCTCTGGAAACGCGCGAGGTCCGGCCCGCGCGAAAAACGGCTCCAGCCAGCTCCGCTGCGACGGGCTCCAGGCGCCCGCCCAGGTGACGTTGGAACAAAGGTGAGAGTCGTTTTCTGCAGTTCGCCCTCGGCGAGCCGGTTCCTGCGCGGGCGCCCCGGCAGGCGGCCACCCCGCACCGGTTGGCCTCGCCCTGCCCCAGGTCGCCTTGCCCGGGGCCGGAACAGACTGATACAATGGAAGGCTGACGGGCACAAGGAGGTGACGCGGCCGTGAGCGCGGAAGAGCTCTTGCGCCTTACCCAGCTCAGTTCCAAGGCGGGTTGAGGGTGCAAAATCGGTCCTGGCGACCTGGCGCAAGTTTTGCGTCACCTGCCTTCATCGATCCCGGACCCCAACGTGCTGGTGGGGCTGGACGCGCCCGACGACGCGGGGGTCTACCGGCTTTCCGACGATGTGGCGCTGGTGCAGACGGTGGACTTCTTCACGCCCATCGTGGACGATCCGTACGCGTTTGGACAGATCGCTGCGGCCAACGCGCTGTCTGACGTGTACGCCATGGGCGGGCGGCCGCTGACGGCCCTCAACATCGTCGGTTTTCCCATCAGCAAGCTACCGGCGCAGATCCTGGCCGACATCCTCCGGGGCGGCGCCGACAAGGTGCGCGAGGCGGGCGCCGTCATCATCGGCGGCCACAGCATCGACGACGCCGAGCCCAAGTACGGCTTGGCGGTGCTGGGGCTGGTGCACCCGGACCGGGTGTTGACCAAGGGCGGGGCGCGGCCCGGCGACGCGCTGGTGCTGACCAAGCCCATCGGCATCGGGGTCATCACCACCGCCATCAAGCGGGGGCTCGTGCCGCCGGCGGTGGCCGACGAAGCCATCCGCGTGATGAGCCGCCTCAACAACGTCACGGAGGTGCTGCACGCCGCGGGCGTGCGGGGCGTCACAGACGTGACGGGGTTTGGGCTGTTGGGACATGCCGCGGAGATGGCCCGGGAAAGCCGGGTGGCCATGTGCATCTACGCGAGCAAGGTGCCCGTCCTCCCCGCGGCCTTTGAATACGCGGAACAAAACGTCTTCCCCGGCGGCTCGCGCGCCAACCGGCGGTACGTCGAACAGTGGGTTTCCTTCGCCGACGGCGTTGCGGAGCGGGATCGCATGCTGCTCTGCGACGCGGTCACCTCCGGCGGGCTCTTGATCGCTTGTCCGGAAGCCCGCCTTGAGCAGCTCTTGTCCGGCTTGGCCGCGGCCGGCACCATTGCCCAGGCGGTCATCGGCCGGGTGGAGGAAGGCCCGGCGGGCCGCATCGCGGTGGAGCCGTAAGCGGTGGGGAAATCGGCGCCGAGGACGAGACACCGGGGAGGCGGCCGCTGGCGAGGTGAACGGCGTCGCAGCCGGGCGCCGTCCGGCTGCGATGGGTCGCGACCGTGCGCCGCGGGGCTCAGCCCGCGGCGCACGGTCGCCGCCAGGCCGAGCGTCTAAGACGTCGGATTCCCGGTCGGCAGCCGGCCCGCCGGCAGCGGGCGGCTTTCCTGCAATGCCCGGTACTCGTCCAGCGACCGCACGGTCACCTGCCGGCCGTCGCTCAGGGTGCGGATGACGTCCAGGAGCGCCCGGGCCGTGTCCAGCGACGTGACGCACGGCACCCGGAACTCCACCGCCGCCCGGCGCAGGCGGAAGCCGTTGCGGGCGGGCAGCCGGCCCCGGGTGGGCGTGTTGATGACCAAGTCGATCTCGCCGCTGTGGATCAGCTCCACCACGTCCGGATGGCCCTCGCCGATCTTGTAGACGGTGTCCACGTTCAGCCCCTGCTCCTTGAGGAAGCGGGCCGTGCCGGCGGTGGCCAGGACGCGGAAACCCAGTTGCGCGAAGCCCGCGGCCAGTGCCGCGCCTTCCGCTTTGTCCTTGTCCGCGAGCGTGATCAGGACGGTGCCCCGGGTCGGCACCACCGCCCCGGCCGCCACCAGGCCCTTGTACATGGCGTGGGCCGGGTCCGGGTCGATGCCCAGCACCTCGCCGGTGGA
>DATCKT010000290.1:0-12179 GCA_036562195.1 Limnochordales bacterium | reverse complement strand
GCGCGGGTGCGGGCCATGCTCCATCTGGCTCGCGTGGCGCCGGGTGAAACCCTCTACGATTTGGGCGCAGGCGACGGCCGCATCATCATCACCGCGGCCCGGGAGTTTGGCGCCAAGGCCGTCGGCATCGAGATCGACCCGTTGCGTTCGGCCCTGTGCCGCTGGCGCATCCGGCTCGGGGGCTTGAGCGACCGGGTGCGAGTGGAGCGCGCCAACTTCTTTGACGTCGACCTGCGCGACGCCCACGTGGTCACCTTCTACTTGTCCCAGGCCGCCGCGGACCGGTTGAAGGCCAAGTTCGAAGCGGAGCTGCGGCCGGGCGCCCGGGTGGTCTCGCACCGGCGGCCCGTGCCGGGCTGGCGTCCAGCGGCTGTGGACGAGGATCACGGGCTTTACCTATACATCATGGGGGAGTCCCCTGCCGCCGATTCATAGACTGCATCCAGGAGTGGATCCTCCCTTGCAGACGCCCCACCGGCGGTTGTGGCCCCAGATTCTTCTGTCCTTGGCCCTGACCGCTTTGGCAACCGGCATTGTGTTGCGGCTTACGTGGCAGGACCGGTCGTGGCGCGCCCTGCAGTCCTTTGACGCGCGCTGGCTGGTCATCGCCTTCGGACTCGTCTTCGCGGCGTGGCTGTTTGACATGTGGCGACTGCAGGTTATGGGCCGCGGCATCGGCTATCGCATCTCCGCCCGGGTCGCCCTGCGCACCAACCTTCTAGGCTACTTCCTCTCCGCGATCACGCCCTTCACCGTGGGAGGCGGACCGCTGCAAATCTACTCGCTGTACCGGGCCGGCCTGCCCGCGGGCCACGCGGCCGCCATCGTGATGGGCAGCGGCTTCATCGCCCACCTGAGCCTGGCGTTGATGGGCTTACTCCTCGTGTTTGGCCTCGGCCTCACGGTGAGCGCCGACGAGGGCATCAACAACATCATCCGCTGGCTGCTTCTGATCTACACCGTCGGCCTCATGATCCTCACGCTGATGCTATTGAACGTGGGCCGCGGCCGGCGGCTGTTGGGCGGGCTGGTGCGCGGCGTGCTGCGCATCTTTGGAAGCCGCGACAAGGTGGAGGCCCGGGCGGCGGCGGTGGAGGCGGCAGCCGTAGAGATGGGGCAGGCGCTGCGCCGCGTGACAGGTCATCATCTCGGCTGGGTGCTGGTCGCCGCCGGGCTGTATCAGCTGTACTTCCTCGCCTGGTTCTCGACGGTACCGGCGCTGGCCGTCGGCCTGGGCGCCCGGCCGCCCTACTGGCACGTGGTGTCGGTCCAGGTGCCCATTTACCTCTTGGGGTCCATCATCCCGACCCCGGGCGGCAGCGGCGGCCTGGAACTGGGCATGGCCGGCGGCTTGCTGGGCCATGTGCCCGACTACGACATCGGGCTCATCGTCGCCGGCTGGCGCTTCCTGACCTACTACTTCGTCGTGGCCGCGGGCGGCCTGGTGCTGGCGTTCTTCGTGCGGGGCACCGTGGGCAAAGCCCCCACACCGGTCGCGGATGGGGTAGCGCCACTGGCTGACGGCGGGGCCTCCATCCACGGCGCGTCCCCGGCCAACAGATCGCTGTCGGCCGGCGTTCCTCGGGCGATGGCCGACGTGTCGTCTCCGGCCCACGCGCCCGGGCCCCTCGCGGATGGTTCATAGATGATGGAGGCGGAGCCCCCGTACAGGCGGGAACGGGACGCCGGATGCCCCGGCCCCATCGCCGCCCTCCTCGGGCACGGGGCGGATGCTCGGCCGCGGGTCGTAGACGGCGTGGGCCGTCACCTGCACCACGTCGCCTTCTGGATAGCGAAACGCCGTCAGCCGCCCGCCGAAGACGCAACCCTGGTCGATGTTGATGGTGTTGTAACGCAACACCGCGTCGGCGACGGGCGTGTGGCCGTAGACCACCAGCGCGTCGCCCCGGTAATGGCGGGCCCAATCCCGGCGCACGGGCAAGCCATCCTCCGTAACCTCGCCCGTCGCGTCGCCGTACAGGCAGAAGTGGCTGATCCGCCGCGACATGCGGCCGATCATGTCTTCCTTGATGCCGGCGTGGGCCACGACCAGGCGCCCGCCGTCGAGGATCATGTAGGGCGGCGCTTCCTCGTATAGGCGGCGAAACCGCTCCCCGACCGCCCTCCTTGCCGCTGCCGGCAGCGCCTCCAGCTCCCGCACCGTGCGTTCCAAGCCGTGCCGCAGCTGCACTTGGTGGCCGGTCAGCCAGCGGTACAGCTTGCGGCAGTGGTTCCCCGGCACATACAGCGCCTGCCCGGCGCGGACCATGCCCTCGACCAGCAGGATGGTGCTGACGCTGTACGGCCCCCGGTCCGTCAAGTCGCCGAGAAACACGGCCTGCCGCCCGCCCGGGTGGGCGAAGACTTCCCCGCGGCGCCGGTAGCCCAATCGCTCCAAGAGCTCCACCAGCTCCAGAAAACACCCGTGCAAGTCGCCGATGATGTCGAAGGGGCCGGTTTCCGGGCGCTCCACCGGCAGCGGCACCCGCCGCACCGTGTAGTCTCCGGTGCGGAGCACCTGATCGTTGAGCACGTACACGCGGTCGAAGCGTTCCTCGTCCAGGTTTGCCAGCAATTGGTCCAACTGCCAGGCATGGTGGCGAATCACCCGCTCGGGCACCCGGCGGGCGCGGCGGGCGTTTTGCCGCAGGCAAGTTTCCAGGGAGGCGGCCAACACGACCAGGGTGGCCGGCAACTCGTGGCGCCGGGCCAGGCGCAAGAGCCTCCGCCGGCTGCCGGTGGATAGGGCCGTGGAATCCGCTACGGCCAACTGCCCGGCGGCGAGCCGGTCCTCCAGCAGGGAGTAAAACAGGTCAAAGGCCCGGGCCGACGCGGCCATGTCGTCCTCCCCGCGGCCGACCTGCGCCCGGCAGGCGTCGGAGGAAACGATCTCGTCTGGAGAGAAGTGCCGCGCCGCCCATGTGGACTTGCCGCTGCCGGCCGGGCCGGCCAGCACCACCAGCCCCCGGCGAGGGATCTCGATCTGAATGAAACCCACCTCTTCCGTCGCGCACCTTTCTGGTCTTTCGACCCGAACCGGGGTCTGACCTTGGCTTAGCCTGCCGCCCGTCCCTTGCCCGCCGCCATCTTGCTTGTCCCGCACCAGCCTCGTCGTCGTTTCGCTTGTCCGGCGCCAGCCTGTGCGGCGTCAGCTTGTCCGCCTCCAAGCTGTCCCCTTACCGCCAATCCGCCCGCTGCCGGCGCGCCCGGGCGAGCCTCCGCGTTTCAGCTTGCCCGGCGGTACCGGGCGGCTACGCGGCGATTGCGGAAGGGAAATCCGCCGCACGCATCTAACAGCCACACAATCCTCCGGATCGGGAAAGGGGTTTCCCCGTGCCTACCGAGGGCGAAAGCCTGCCTTGGACCGCCAGGCCCTCGCCGTTTCGCAACTACTTGCACCTTGAAGCAGTCCAGTGGCGCGGCGAGGCGGCCACGTGCATCCTCCGGGTGCACGAGCGCGTGTGCAATGATGACGGCACCGTCGCCAACGGCGTCATCTTCACGCTGATCGATGTGGTGTCGGCTGAAGCGGTGCGGCGCCACGTGGGCGGCGAGCAGGTCCGCCTTTCGACGCTGGACGCCAAGGTCATCTGGCTCGCCCCGTTGCGGACTGACGCTGAGGCGTCCGCCCGGGTGCTGCACATCGCGGACCGGATCGCGGCCGTGGACGCGCAGGTGGTGGAGCTGGCAACCGGCCGCCCCATCGCCTGCGCCCTGGCCAGCTTCTACGTGACGCGTTGAACCGTCGCCCATTTGAGGACGAGCCTGCCCGCATCCGTCGCGCACCCTAACGGTATTCGTTTCCGATTTTTCCATCCGTCGCCGGACCTAAGCCCCGCCGCCGACGGCGATCGGTCTGGACGCGTCAAAACCCCGTGTGTTAACATTAAACACTGGCAGGCCTGCTGAAGTTGCATCTTTCACTCAACTGCATACGCTCTCGGCCTTAGGAGGGAGTGCAGAATGCGTGTCGCAGCCGCGTCAGCAGACTGCACCTTCCGCCGCCGCCTGGTGACGGGGTGCAGCCGTCGATTTCAGCCCGTTGTGGCGCTCGCCCTCGCGTCGCTGTTCCTCTTCGGCGCTGCCGGGAGTGCTTGGGCATCGGTCACGTTGACCACCGACTTTCCCGGCATCGCGGTACAGCCTGGTGAAACCCGCTCCATCTCCCTCACCCTGCGCAACTATGACACAGCCGGTCACGCCGTCGAACTCAGCGTGGTGGAAGCCCCGCCCGGATGGGACGTGCGCTTGACGGCGCGCGGCAGCCAGGTGCACCGGGCCTACGTTGCCCCCAAGGAAGGCGACCGGCCGGGGAGCTCCTTCTTTAACGTGGACGTGACCGTGCCCGCGGACGCGGCGCCCGGCGACTACCCCGTGGTGCTCCAGGCCGGCTCCCAACGGCTGGAGTTGAGCCTGCGGGTGACAAAGGGACGCGCGCCCGGTCAGGTGGAGCTCACCACCCAATACCCGCGCCTGGCGGGTCCGAGCGGCGCTGAGTTCCAGTTCCCGGTCACGCTGGCCAACCGGACCGGCGAGGACCAGACGTTCCAGTTGAGGGCGGAGGCGCCGTCGGGCTGGCAGGTGCAGATCACGCCGCGATTCGAACAGCGGCAGGTGGCCAGCATCGGCGTGAACGCCGGCGCGACGCAGCAGCTGGAGGTACGGGTCAAGCCGTCGCCCCGGGCGGAAGCGGGTGAGTATCCCATCGTCGTGGCGGCCCTGGCGCCCGGGCATGAGGCGACCCTGACCCTGACCACGGTGGTGGTGGGCACCTACGACATAGGCGTGACCACGCCCACGGGCCGGCTCAACGCCGACGCCACCGCCGGACGGGACAGCCCCTTCACCATTCTGGTGGAGAACCGGGGCAGCGCGGAACTGCGCAACATCGCCTTGTCCAGCGTGGCGCCGCCCAACTGGACCGTGACCTTCTCGCCCAACCGCATTGACCGGCTGGCGCCCGGCGAGACGGAAACCGTGACCGTCACGCTGCGCCCCCACGAACGGGCGGTGGCCGGTGACTATGCGGTGGCCATCACCGCCCGAACGCCGGAAGCCATCGCTTCCAGCACCTTCCGGGTGGCAGTGCGCACGCCCACCGTGTGGGGCTGGATCGGCGTCGGCATCGGCGTACTGGCCATCGCCGGCCTGTTCGGCACCTTCCGGGTGTACGGGCGGCGCTGAGGGAGGCGAGCGGCGATGAGCGTCATGTCGAAAGTGGGGGCGGACGCCGGCGCCTCCGCCGCCGCGCCATTGGGCACGGAGGTGACGCAGACCGGCAACGGCCAGGTGCGGACGCCGGTCATCGAGGCCCGGGGCTTGAGCAAGCGCTATGGCCAGCACTGGGCCGTGCGGGACCTGGATCTGGTCCTGCACGAGGGGGAGATCTTCGGCTTGCTCGGCCCCAACGGCGCCGGCAAGACCACCACCATTCTGATGCTCCTCGGGCTGACCGACGCCACGTCCGGCTCGGTGCGGGTGCTGGGGCATGACCCGTGGCGGGAGCCGCTCGCAGTCAAAGCGGCCGTAGGCTACTTGCCCGAAAACGTCGGTTTCTACGACGACTTGACGGGCCGGCAAAACCTGATGTACACGGCGCGGCTCAACGGCCTGCCTGAAGCGGAGGCCGCCCGGCGCGTCCAGAGCCTGCTGGAGACGGTGGGCCTGGCCGCGGCCGCCGACCGGCCGGTGCGGGTGTACTCCCGCGGCATGCGGCAGCGCCTGGGGCTCGCCGACGTGCTGGTGAAGTCGCCCCGCGTCGTCATCCTGGACGAGCCAACCCTGGGCATCGACCCGGCCGGCATCCGGGAGATCCTGGACTTGATCGCGCGCCTGGCCCGGGAAGAGCGGGTAACCGTGCTCATCTCCTCCCATCTGCTGCACCAGGTGCAGCAGATCTGCCATCGGGTGGGCATCTTCGTCGGCGGCCGGCTCATCGCCCACGGCTCGGTGGCCGAGCTCTCGCAGAAGCTCGCGGGCGGGGCGCCGCTGGTGGTGGACGTGGAGCTGGCCGTCAAGGAGCATACGACCCGGGCCCGGGAGCTGCTGACCGGCCTGGACGGGGTAAGCCGCGTGGAAGCCGATCCCGAAAACGGGCGGCTGCAGATCCACTGCAGCCGGGACGTGCGGGCCGCGCTGGCCCGGGCCTTGTTGGAGCACGGGGTTGACCTCGTAGGTCTGGCGGTGCACACCTACGGCCTGGACGACATCTACCATCGCTATTTCCAGGGAGGTGACGCCGGTGAGCGTGAGCAGCGTGGCGGCAGCGCGGCAGAGCAGCGTCCGGCGTAGACCCCTGGTCGGGTCCGCCGGCCTCGCGGCCGTGTACCGCAAGGAACTGGCCGACCACCTGAGCGGCTGGCGTTTCCTGGTGCTGGCGGCGCTGGTGGTCCTCTCGGGTGTCGCAGCGGTCTACGTGGCGGCCCGCACCTTGAGCGACACGTTGGCGGCCGCCGGCGAGTTGGATCCCTTCGTGTTCCTGCGCCTGTACACCACCGGCAGCACAACCTTGCCGCCCTTCACCTTCTTTGTGGCGGTGCTGGCGCCGCTGTTGGGCATCGCCTTGGGGTTTGACGGCATCAACGGCGAGCGCAACCGGGGCACGTTGAGCCGGCTGGTCAGCCAACCCATCCACCGGGACGCCATCATCAACGGCAAGTTCCTGGCCGGCCTGGCGGTCATCGCCCTGATGCTGGCGGTGTTGGTGCTCTTGGTCGGGGCCCTGGGCCTGCAGCTGCTGGGCGTGGCGCCGTCGCCGGAGGAGTTCCTGCGCCTGGTGGCCTTTCTCGGCGTGAGCATCGTCTATGTGGCGTTCTGGCTGAGCCTGGCACTGCTCTGCTCGACCCTGCTGCGGCAGACGGTGGCGTCGGCCCTGACGGCGTTGGCCGTGTGGCTGTTCTTCAGCCTGTTCGCGGGGCTGTTGTTCGGGCTCATTGCCGATGCGGTGGCGCCCGTCACCGACCCGCTGGACCCGCAGCAAGTGCTGCGCCGCACCGCGTGGGAGACAAACTTGGGCCGCTTGTCGCCCACCCTCCTGTATGAGGAGGCCGTGCAAACGCTCCTCAACCCCCAGGTGCGCAGCTTGGGGCCGCTGCTCTTGGAGCAGGTGGTGGGAGCGGTGGCCGGGGCGGCGCTGCCGCTGGGCCAGAGCCTGCTGTTGATCTGGCCCCACCTCACGGCGCTGGTGGCGTTGACCATCGTATGCTTCGCCGCGGCCTACATCGCCTTCATGCGGCAGGAGATCCGCGCGTGGTGAGCGGCGCCCGCGCTGGAGCCTGACCGCTCCGACGTGCCGGGCGGTGCGCGGCTGCGGACTCAGGAGGACCAGGAGCTGGCCAGCACCGTTTCCCAGCCGGTTGGGGTGCGCCGTTGGGTGACGAGGGTGGAGCCGTCCAACTGGACCCGCCATTGGCCATTGGGGCTTTCCCAATGGCCGTCTTCCTTGAGGGCGCGGTAGACCCGGGCCGCGGCCAACTGCAGCGGCCGGTGAGCCGCGCCCTGCATGAAGGTGGCCGCCGCGTGGCGGCGCACTTCCGCTTTGAGCCGATCCTGCCCGCTCACGGCGCCTCCGCCCCGCGGCCGGGCCGCCGGTACAGCGTATGGTCGTAGTGGATGCGGTGGAAGAAACGCAAGACGCCGTCGACGATCATGTGGGCGGCCTGGTGGGCCCGCCGCTCCAGGTGCGGATTGGCCGGCACGCCCGCGTCCTCCATGCCCTCGAGGAACACCGTCGCGTACAGCACGATGTCGCCCAAGGGCGGCACGTCGCTGGGCAGTCCGGGCAGCGCCAGCGCGGCGCGGCTGGGAACGACGAAGCCGATGCGCTCTTCCGGCCCCCCTTTGGGCGCAATGACGATCAGGAAGCTGGACCGCCAGAGCTGGCTGTGACGGGCCCACAGCTCGGACAGGTTGCCTGCGTGCACGGGTGCGTCCAGGGTGCCGAACACATTGGGGTGATAGTTGGCCAGTTCTTCACCCACCGGGCGCACCAGAAACCCGCCGGGGGTGGCTGGATCGCCGAAGCAGATGATGGCCAACTCCTGCTTGCGGCTGTCCTGGTAGGCGGTGAAGATCTCGCGTCCGATGGCCCAATCGGACGTCCATCTGCCGGCATCAATGGCCACGTTGCTGCGCCTCGCTTTCAGGTGTGCTTTCGCCGCCCGGCACGGGCGTCCCTGTCGCCCCGCCCGCCGGCATGGCGCATGGGCGCCGCGGCGGGCGGCCGCTGCGGCGCTTTGGCGGCCGGTGTGGTGGGCCGGCCGCCGGTGTGGCGTGCCGGCGGCCGGGCCCATGTAGGATTCGAGCCGGGCGGCGCGGAAATGCTGTCCTGAGGCGCTGCGGCCAGCCAACGGGCGGCCAGGGGCCCATCCGCCCGACAGGCGGCCGCCCACGCACGCCACATCGGTGAGAGGGAGACCCAGTGGTCAGCTACAAGCAGTTCCGGCGCATGGCCAACCGCCTCTACGACCGTATTCCGCCTGAGTTCCTCAAGGAGCTCAACGGCGGCATCCACGTGCTGGAAGAAGCCGAGCAGCGGGATCCGGACCTGCCCGATGTGTACATCCTCGGCGAGTACATCGAAGACCCCAACGGCCTCGGCCGCTTGATCGTGCTGTATTACGGGTCCTTCCGCGCGCTCTTTTACGACAGCCCCCGGGAAGTGTGGGAAGCGGAGCTGTGGGAGACCATGCTGCACGAGCTGCGCCATCACCTGGAATCCCTCGCCGGGGAGGACGACCTGGAACTCGAGGACATGCGCCAGCTGGCCGAGTTCCGCCGGTGGGCCGCCGAGCAGGGCTACCGAGGCGACGAGGAGGACGAACTGGACGCCGAAGGGCCGTAAGGTTGACGGCGGGCGCCCTGGTGCCGGGCTCCTCCCGCGCGCCGCGCGGGATGCTAGGCGCTGGGGGCGGGACCCCGGGCGCTACGGACCCCGCGCTACGCGCCCCGGCCCGGGTGCCCCACCAGTTCCCGGACTAGCCGAACCGGCTTGGTGGCGAGCCTCCGGGGTACGGTCAGGAACACCCCTGCCCCGTTCCGTTGCACTTCATGCCAGAACCGCACCGGTTTCGTCAGCACCCTGGACGGCAGCGCGGCCACCTGCGGGCTGCGCAAGCCCTCGACCACCCGCCCCGGCACGCTGGCTGCGGTGCGGAGCGTATCCAGCACCCGAGCGGCCCCGGGCAAGGGCGCCCGCGGCGCCGCGGCCACGCTGACTTCCACCTGGGGCGGCGGCGCCGCCACCGGCAGCCACAGTTCGGCCAGCAGCCGCCAGGCCGCTCCCACGCCAGTGACAGGATCCTCCCGGCTCTCCACCGCAAGGCCGTCGCAGCGGCGCTGGCGCAAGAAGGTTCCCAGGGCCGGTGGCACCCGCTCGGCCGACGCCTGCTCCACCCAACCTTGCGCCAGCCGCACCACGAACGGGCAAGGCAACCGCTCCGCGGCCTGCTCGCACGCGGCCATCATCAGGGCGGGATCCGCGTGGCAAAACTCCAGGACGACCGACGCGAGCCCCGTCTTGCCCAGCGGCCCGCTGGCGCGCTCCAGGGCGTTTAGGAAACCGTCCGCCGATGCGGACGCGAGGGGAACGGCGACCACCAGCGGCACCCGCCGCTGGACCGCGGCGGTCAAGACTAGGCGCAGGTGGCCTTCCTCGCCGTCGTACAGCCACCGCACCGCCGCCAAGCCGTCCACCCGTCCGGCGTGCGGGTGATGGACCAGCTTGTAGGCGTCGGCGAATCCTCGGCCGGCGTTGGCCACCAAGGCCACGGGAATTTCACCGGCCAAGCGGCGGGTCACGGCTTCCTCCGCCTGGCGGGCGTCGACCTCCACCACATGGGCACCCGCGGCCGCCAGCCGCCGCACGGTGCCGGCCAGCGCCGCACCGGCCCGTCCCGCCGGCACGCGGGCATACACCAGCACCGGCGCACCGCCGCCGAGCACATAGGGGCCCAGGGCCACACGCGCGCTGCGCCGCTGCGGCAGCGAAACCACCCGTCCGCAGGCGGTGCATACGGTTTCCACGATGCCCTCGGGGCCGAGGCGCAAATGATGCGGCTGCTCCTCGCCGCACTGCTGGCAGAGAAGGACTGAGATCATCGGCCGGTCCGCCGTGGGCGCGCCTGTCATGGGTCTCCCCCCTGTTCGACGCTGCTGCCCGCTAGGGTGCCCAACGGTTTCGGCGCCCACCCGTGGCGTTCCTCCCCCGGCCCACCCGGCCGTCTCCGGACGGCCGCGGCATGGTGCCGGGCGGTGGCCCCGGCCGCCCCTCAGCTCTACGCGCGCGCCCGCACCCGGGGGCTTTCCCGCATGAGGCGCCGGCACGCGGCCACAATGTCGTCCTCTTGAGGAACCGCCGCCCGCTCCAGGGTGGGGTTGTACGGGATGGGCACGTCCTTGCCCGCGACGCGCAGGACGGGCGCGTCCAGGTAGTCAAAGGCCTCGCTCTCCACGATGGTGCCCACGATCTCGCCGCCGAAACCGGCAAATTTGTTGGCCTCGTGGACGACGACGGCGCGGCCGGTTTTGCAGACGGACTGGACGATGGTTTCCATGTCCAAGGGCCGCAGGGAGCGCAGGTCGATCACCTCGACGGAGATGCCCTCGTCCGCCAGCCGTGCCGCAGCCGCGAGGCTGCGCAGCACCATGATGGAGCTGGCGATGACGGTGATGTCGGTGCCTTCCCGCCGGACCGCGGCCTTGCCGATGGGCACGGTGTAGTCTTCCTCGGGCACGGGCCCTTTGGTCCGGTACAGAAGCTTATGCTCAAACACCACCACCGGATTATCGTCCCGGATGGCGCTCTTGAGCAGCCCCTTGGCGTCGTAGGGGGTCGCGGGCGCGAGCACCTTGAGCCCGGGGATGTGCATGAACCAGGTTTCCAGGCTCTGGGAGTGCTGCGCCGCCGCGCCGGTGCCCGAACCCGCCGGCGTGCGCACCACCATGGGCACGCGGGCTTTGCCGCCGAACATGTAGCGCATCTTGGCGGCCTGGTTCACCAGCTGGTCCGCGCCGATGGTGAGAAAGTCCGAGAACTGGATCTCCGCGACCGGGCGCATGCCCAGGACCGCCGCCCCCGCCGCCGCGCCGATGATGGCCGCCTCCGACAGCGGCGTGTCCATCACCCGCTCCGGGCCAAACTCCTCGATCAGCCCCAGGGTGACGCCAAAGGCGCCGCCATAGACGCCGATGTCCTCGCCCAGCAGGAACACGCGCCAGTCCCGCCGCATCTCCTCGGCCAGCGCTTCCCGGACCGCCTGGGCGTATGTGATCTCCCGCACGCCGCTTGGCTCCGCCATGCCCCGTTCCTCCTACGCGTACACGCCGTCCGCCAGCTCCGCGACGTCCGGATCCGGCTGGCTTTCGGCGAACTCGATGGCCGCCCGGATCTCCGCCTCGATCTCCCGCCCGATGAGCTCCCGGTCGGCCGGCGTCAGCAGGCCCATGGCCTCCAGCTTCTCTTCAAACCGGCGGATGGGGCACCGCTGCTTCCAGAGTTCGATCTCTTCGCGGGTGCGGTAGCGGTTGGCGTCGCTCTTGGAATGCCCCCGCCAGCGGTAGGTGCGGGTTTCCAAAAGCGTCGGGCCGTCGCCGGCGCGCGCCCGGGCCACCGCCTCCCGCGCCGCTTCATAGACGGCCAGCACGTCGTTGCCGTCCACGGAAACGCCGGGGATGCCGTACGCCGCCGCCCGCGCGGTGATGTCGGTGTTGCCCAGCCCACGGCTGACCGGCATGGACATGGCGTACTGGTTGTTCTCGCACACGTACACGATGGGCAGCTTGAAGACGGCCGCGAAGTTGACCGCTTCGTGAAACGCGCCTTGGGCCAGTGCGCCGTCGCCGAAGAAGCACATGACGACGCGCCCGCGGCCCATTTTCTTGCAGGCGAGCGCAGCGCCGGTGGCGATGGGGATGCCGCCGCCCACGATGCCGTTGGCGCCCAGGTTGCCCGCCTCCACGTCCGCGATGTGCATGGAGCCGCCCCGGCCGCGGCAGTAGCCGGTTTCCTTGCCCCGCAACTCCGCCATCATGAGCGGGATGGAGGCGCCTTTGGCAATGGAATGGCCGTGGCCCCGGTGGGTGCTGGTGATGTAGTCGCCGGGTTCCAGGGCTTCGATGGCCCCCACGGCCGAGGCTTCTTGGCCGATGTAGAGGTGGAAGGTGCCCCAGATGCGGCCAGC
>DATCKT010000289.1:0-1678 GCA_036562195.1 Limnochordales bacterium | reverse complement strand
TGATGCCGCGCGGCGGCCGCTGACCGTGTGGCTGTGCGGCGGTGGACGCCGGGCAGGGTGAGAGGACGCCTGGCGCGAGTGGCACGGGGGTGGTGGCCGGAGGGCGGTGCCCACCACCCCCGAGACTTGTCTTGCGGGGCGTGTCTCATCCGGCTTGTCTTATCAATCTGGTCGTAGGGGCTCGTCTCGTAGGCTTGTCTCCGAAGGAGGACGTGGGCTTGGGCGGCGTTGGCGGCGTGCGGGCGCTGTTCCCCGCGCTCAAGACGTACACGTACCTGGACGCGAGCGCCCGGGCGCCGCTGGCGGACCCGGTGCGCCGGGCGCTGGACGCGTTTCTGGACGACCGGCAGTCGGGGGCCTACACGAAACCGCGCTGGTTCGAGCGGGTGGAAACGGCGCGGGAGAAGTTCGCCCGCCTCATTCACGCCCATCCCGACGAGGTCGCATTCACCAAGAACACCTCCGAAGGATTGAACATCATCGCCCAGGCGTTCCCCTGGCAGCCGGGCGATGAAGTGCTGGTGGCGCCGGACCTGGAGCACCCCAGCAACGTTTACCCATGGCTGAATCTCCGGCAGCGGGGTGTGGCGGTGCGCATCCTGCAGCCCGCAGGCCCCGCGCTGGGGGTGGAGAACGTGGCGGCCCACTGCACGGCCCGCACCCGGATGATCAGCCTGGCGGGCGTGTCCTTCTCCACCGGCGGGCGACAGGACTTGGCGGCCATCGGCGCGTTGTGCCGGGAGCGGGGCATTTTCCTGTGCGTGGACGGGGTGCAGCTGGTCGGGTTTCTGGACGTGGACCCCGGGGCGCTGGGCGTGGACGCGCTGTCGTTGGGCACCAACAAGGGGTTGCTGAACCTGTACGGGCTGGGGCTCCTCTGGGTGCGGCGCGACCGCATCGAGGGGTTGACGCCCGCCTATCTCAGCCGCTTCGGGGTGGATGTGGCTGGAGCCGAGGAGACCTTGGGGGAGCTGGACTACCGGCTGCTCCCTTCGGCCCGCCGCTTTGAAGTGGGCAACTACAATTACATGGCCATTCATGGGCTGGACGCGGCGCTGGACCTGCTCTTGGGAGCAGGCATGGAGGCCGTCCATGCCCACAACTTGCGTTTGGCGCGGCGGCTGGCCCAAGGCCTGGCGGAGGCGGGTTACCGGGTCGTGAGTCCCACCGCGGAACCGTACGTTTCCCATGTGGTCGTCTTCGAGCCCGGCGCGCACAGCCGCTACAAGGATATGGAGTCGCTGGCAGCCGCGTGCGAGCGGGAGCGCATCCGGATGTCCGTCCGGCGCGGGCGGGTACGCATGTCGTTTCACCTGTACAATTCGGACGAGGATGTGGCCCGCGTGTTGGAGGTGCTGGGCTGACCGCAGGCGTCAAGGTGTGGCGCCGCGGCAGCCGGCCGTGCAAGGGCGCCCAGGCGTGACCGCGGGCGGGTACGACGCCGGGGAGGGCTTTCGTCCCGGCGCGTTTTTGAATCATCGGGAGGGGGACACATTTGTCGGACGTCTGCATTGCCATTCTCGACGATTGGAGCCAAGTGTACGTCAACTCGCCCCTGCGGGCGGAGCTGGCCCGCTTTGGGCAGGTGGAAGTGTTCACCGACCGCCTGACCGATGAGGACGCCATCGTCCGGCGGCTGGAGCCGTTCCACATCCTGGTGCCCTTCCGGGAGCGCACC
>DATCKT010000273.1:0-2122 GCA_036562195.1 Limnochordales bacterium | reverse complement strand
GCCAAGCCGATACCAGCGCCACCGCAGCGCCCGCGACGCCGGCGTTGTACACCGCGCATGCGGCCCAGGCCATAGGCTGGTGCACCATGTGGCGAAACGCGGGCACGCCCGGCTCCCGGGCCCGGCCCCAGTAGCGGTTGTGCCACACGACGAAGGGCAAGATGCGGTGCAGGTACCCCAGGATGGTGTTGGACAGCCACCCTGCAGCCGCGAGAAACCCGAGGGCCGTGAGCCCTTGGGCGGGCGCCGGGGAGCCGAGGACTCCGACCAGGCCGAAACCGGCCAGCACCAGGGCGCAAGCCAACAAGTACGAGTGTGCCGCCCGCACGTAGCCGACGCCGGGGTGCATGCGTGCCGGCTCCCGCGGCGCATAGATCCCCCACCCGTCCCACACAAAGAGGACGCACGCCGCGGCCACAGCCCAAGCTGCCGTGGCGAGCGCGGCGCGGGCCACGGGCTCAGTCACCGGGACCCGCTCAGTCCCTGCGGCCCGGAGAACGGCGGCGACGATGACCAGCCCCGCTCCCGCGTGCAGCAGGCGGCGCACCGCGCCTGGCCAGCGGAACTGCTGCTTTTTCTCCACCAGCCCGAAAAACGTCAAGAGGTGATACGAAATCCCGATGACCAGCATGAGGAACCACCCGCCCGCCGCTGCAGCCACATGCAGGGCCAGGGTCGACCGCCAAGCCAACCCGAGCCAGCCGGTGGCCAAATTGACCGCCAGCGCCGCGCCGGCGAGAAGCGCAAGCACCAGGTACCCGCCCGCCGAAAGCACGAAGGGCCGGATGAGGTTCCCGCGCTCCGTCGGCTGCCCGCTGCGCAGGGTGAGGTACACGTTGGCCAGGGCGATCACCGCGCCCACAGGCAGGCCCAGCGCCGCGGCCGCCAACGCGACCCGGGCAATCCCCAGCTGGGGCAAGGTGGCGAAGCCGGTGATAAGCCCGGACAGCCCCAGGATGAAAGCGACGAAAGCCGCCTTGGCGAGGCGGGGGCTGTGAAGGACGGTGGCAAACACCACCGCCGTCATCTGCTGCAGCGCCCCCAAGGCTACGGCCGTCCCCCACCCCAGGGCATAGAGGTGCACCGCCGCCAAGATGGCCGTGTCGCGGTAGAAGCCCCCATCCAGCGACGCCGAACCGATGGCGAGCACCCACGGGGCGGCCAGGAAGGACACGAGCCCCAGGGCGAAGTACGGGGCGATGGCGGTCAGCGGCACCAGGTTTTCCCGCGTCACGCGCAAGCCCATCCCGCACCCGTCACCTCCGTTCCGGCCCGCCCTGTCGTTCCGGCCCGTCCTGTTGCGGCCCGTCCGGCTGCAGCCGGTCCTGCTGCGGCCCGCTCGGCTCGACAATGGGACGGCCCGTCAAGCGCAGGCTTGCCTGGTTGACCGGGCAGTCGTCATCGTGTTCCGTGCCGCAGTGAAGGCAAACGGCCTGCAGCAAGGCCGGCTCATCCAGGGCGGCGGCCAAAAACGCCTCGACGCCCCGCGCCAGGGCCAGCCGGGCATCGGGAGGCATGCGGCCCACGATGGCCGCGAGCCGCTCTTCCAACGCACCCGAAAGCGACCGCACCAGTTCCTCCCCCCGGGGCGTCAGGCCCAAGCGCAGGCGGCGGCGGTCACCGGTGTCCGTGCTGCGGCGTACCAGTCCCCGCTGCACCAGCCGCTCCACCGCCTGGGTCGCCGCCGGCCGGCTGATGCCCATACTGTCCGCGACCTGGCTGACGGTGCTCCCCGGGTTCCACCACAGGTGGCGCAAGAGCACAAACTGGGCGTGGGTGATGTTATGCCGGACAAGCATCTCCCTGGCCAGGCCCCGCTCATGCAGCAAGTTGACCAGCAGCTCGAGCGCCCGGGCAAGGCTCATGCTCCGTCACTCGTCCTGTCCTCCATCACTCGTCCTGCCCTGCCCGCCGGCCGGCTGCGTGTGCTTCGCCGGTTTCGCTCAGCACGCCGGCCTTGTGCCGGGCACCGTCCTCGTGACGTGCGTCGGGCGCGGCGGGAAGACGTTTGGCTCGTCCCGGCGCTCCCATGGCATTTCCTCCTTTTCCGGCGGGAACCGTTAAGGTGCTTAACGGCATCTCCACTGTAGGCCCCGGGCGGCCGGGAACGATGTGACCGCGG
>DATCKT010000269.1:0-2595 GCA_036562195.1 Limnochordales bacterium | reverse complement strand
CACGTCAAAGCGGACCAGGTGGTCCATGACTTCGTTCAGCTGCTGGATGATGCGATCCAAAACCCGTTCACCCCTTGCCCAGGGCCGCCCGCACCGCGTCCCCGAAGTACAGCAGCACTTCCGCGAGTACCCCGATCAGTGCGCCCAGCAGAACCTCAAGCCCCAACGGGGCCGCGGCCAACAAAATTGCTCCCGACAGCACCAGCCGCAGCATCATGCGCTGCATCAGCCGGAAGGCCGCGCGGGGGCCGGGCCGGTCGCCCAGCCCTTGCATGGCGGAATACACCAGGTAATAGTTGACCAGGCTGATGGGCAGCCCCGCCAGGATGCCGGCGGCCGCTCCCCGGAACCCGATCACAAACGCCAGCGCCGCACACCCTATGCCGATCAAAGCCAGTGTGCGCAGCCGGCCCCACTGGTGCTCCACCCTCACCGTCCGTCCTTTCCCGTTGGCGAACCATCCCGACCAGCGGGATCGTCACCTTCGGGAAAGTTCTCTTTTTCACGATCCCGGGCACGCGGCTGCCCCTTGTCCGGACGCGCAGACGCCTCTCCGGACCGCTGGAGGACCATTACTTCCTTGACCAGCGAGAGCATGCTCAACACCATGCCCAGCACGATCCCGGAAACCATGCCGACGGGCGCCGACTGCCAGCGGTCGTCCAGCCACGTCCCGACGCGGTACCCGAGGTAGATGTATACGGCCGTGGTCAGCACCAGTGAAATCCCGATGCTCCCGTACCTGCCGTATTCCCCCGGGAAGGTCAAGGCAAACCCCCACTTGTTCGGGTGTTCCAGCGGCCCTATATGTTCCCGGAACCAACGGCACTTATTATAGTACAGCCCCCGGCACTTTGCAACGGCTTGCGCCCGCGGTCCACCGCCGCTGGCCGCCCGCGGCCCGCATGCAAGGGCTCGTGCCGGCGCACCGTTTCCACAACCTTACTTTTCGAGCAACCCTTGCGCCCTCACCCGCGCAAGTTCGCGCCGGTTTGCATCGGGACTTGGAACACAAACTCGTCGGGCCAGTTGGGCTCCCATCCGAAGATGTGCTCCAGCGCATGGGCGATGCGCTGCGCGGCCCGCCCGTCGCCGTAAGGGTTGGGCGCGGTGGCCATGGCCCGGTACGCCTCGGGATCGGTCAAGAGGCGCGCCGCCTCCTGCTCGATCTGCACCGGGTCGGTCCCGGCCAGCCGGGCGCCCCCGGCGGCGACGCCTTCCGGCCGCTCCGTCGTGGTGCGCAGCACCAGGACGGGCTTGCCCAGGGCCAGCGCTTCCTCTTGGATGCCGCCCGAGTCGGTGAGCACGAAATGGGCCCGTTCCAGCAGGTGCACGAAGTCTAGGTAGTGGGGCGGCTCCATGAGAAACACCCGCTCCTGGCCGGCCAGCTCCGCGGCGGCGGCCCGCACGTGGGGATTGCGGTGAACGGGAAACGCGACCGCCACGTCCGGAAACCGCTGCAACAGGCGGCGCACGGCGCTGTAGATTCGCCGCAGCGGCTCGCCCAGGTTTTCCCGCCGGTGGGTCGTCATCAGGACCAGGCGGCCCGGCCACGCGGCTGCCTCGGCCAGCGGCCCGCCGCTGAACCGATACCCCGGCCGCCGCGCCATGTAAAGGGCGTCGATCACGGTGTTGCCCGTGACCAGCACCGTTTCGGGCGGCACCTGCTCCCGCAGCAGGTGCTCCCGGGCGCCCGGCGTCGGCGCGAAATGCCACTGGGCGATGCGCCCCACCAGCCGCCGGTTCATCTCTTCCGGAAAAGGATTGCTGGGATTGTCGGTGCGCAGGCCGGCCTCCACGTGGGCCGCGGGGATACGGCGATGAAACGCCGCCAGCGCGCCCACCATGGCGGTGGTGGTATCGCCCTGCACCACCACCACGTCGGGCCGCATGTCCACCAGCAGATGGTCGAGGCGCTGCAGCGCGCGCCCAGCCAGGCCGTTGAGAGTTTGGTCCTCGGTCATCAAATCCAGATCCACGTCGGGTTTCAGCTGGAAAACGTCCAGGACCTGGTCCAGCATCTCCCGGTGCTGGGCCGTCACCACGATGGTCACGTCCAGCCGGCCCCGGGAGCGCAGCGCATGCACCACGGGGGCGAGCTTGATGGCTTCGGGGCGGGTACCGAAGATGAGCATCACACGGGCCCGCCGCGGGGCCTCCGGGCGCGCCGTCATCCGCCTACGGGCGGCCGAGACCCGCGCGGCATGCCGGCCGAACGGGACCAGTCGCCCAACACCCCCAACCGCCGCGCCCAACCCAGGGAAAGGACGCACAGAAGGACCAGTACCGCGGAAGCCTCCGCCGTGCTCACCCGCACCAGCGCCAAGGCGACCGCGGCCAGCACCGCGCTGACCGAGTACAAAAGGAGCACCGCCTGGCGATGGGTCAACCCGGCGCGCAGCAGCTGATGGTGCAGGTGCTGGTCATCCCGCTGGGAGATGGGCTGGCCGTTGCGGACGCGGCGCAGGACCGCGCAAACCGTGTCAAAGAAGGGCACGCCGAGGCTCAAGATGGGAATGGCCAGGGCGATGCTGGTGGCGCCTTTGAGGGCGCCCTCCACGCTGATGGCGCCCAGCATGAAGCCCAACAGCATCC
>DATCKT010000263.1:0-10062 GCA_036562195.1 Limnochordales bacterium | reverse complement strand
ACCTGGACGAGGCGGTTGGAGTTGTTGCTGCGCTTGTCGCCCACGACGAGCACCAGGTCCGCGTTGCGCCCTTGCTGGACCGCGGCCTCCTGCCGCTCCTGGGTGGCCAGGCACAGATCGTTGTAGATCTCGGCGTGGGGATAGCGTTGGACGATGTAGTTGACCACCCGTTCGGTGTCCCACTTGCTCAAGGTGGTCTGCGTCGTGACCGCGACCTTGTCGGCGTTGATGTCCAGCGCGTCCACGTCGGCTTCGGTTTCGATCAGATGCACGTGGTCGGGGGCCTCGCCGATGACGCCTTCGGGCTCCGGGTGGCCCCGCTTGCCGATGTAGAGAATGGTGTAGCCGCGGGCGGCCAGGTCCCGCACCAGGGCGTGGGTGCGGGTCACGTCGGGGCAGGTGGCGTCGATGCAGTAGAGGCCGCGCGCCTGGGCCTTGCGCTTCACGGCAGGCGACACGCCGTGGGCGGTGAAGATGACGGTGCCGCCCGTCACCTGATCCAGCAAGGCCTCCCGGTCCTCGCCGTCCAGGGAGATGATGCCGTACTGCTCCAGCGAAGCCACCGCGTGGCGGTTGTGGACAATGGCGCCCAGGATGTGTACGGGCTTGGGCACATGGGGATCTAGAGCGGCCTTCTTGGCCAGGTTGATGGCGTCCACTACGCCGTAGCAGTAGCCGCGCGGGTGAATCCGGATGACTTCCATCCAAAATGCCCCCTCAGGCACACTATACCCGTCCCGGGGGGTCCATTCCTGCTTGGCTGAAACCGGCCGCCGGCACCGGCGGCTCCGGTGCCTCAGCGGCCCGGCCGGGCGGGACGGTCGTAGAAGACGGTTGTGGGGGGCCGGATCACGGTTGACGCCCCACAGCTCGTGGTATATAATACGGGATGCGGTGAGACACCGCAGGTCGTCGCGGGGTGGAGCAGTCTGGTAGCTCGTCGGGCTCATAACCCGAAGGTTGCAGGTTCGAATCCTGCCCCCGCAACCAGAACCGCTGCGTCCGGCCCATGGGCCGGACGCTGCAGCCTGGCGGCGTAGCTCAGCTGGTCAGAGCACACGGTTCATACCCGTGGTGTCGCTGGTTCGAATCCAGCCGCCGCTACCAACAGCGCCCCGCTAGCTCAATTGGTAGAGCAGCGGACTCTTAATCCGTGGGTTCGGGGTTCGAGTCCCTGGCGGGGCACCAGAAGGCAGGCCGTTGTAGGGCATCCCTACGACGGCCTTGCTTTTTTCCCCACTACCATCAACTCCGGACGCACATGGGCGTGCTGCCGTGCACCAGCGTTGGCCCTCGGGCGCCTTTGAGCAGGCGCGCAGGACTGCGGTCCCGCCGCGTCCCCCTTTGCTCCTATCGTTTGACGCCGTGACTTCCGCGCGAAGAGCCTAGCCAGGCCGACCTCGGCGTAGTGGCGGGTAGTTCGGCCGTGGCATACGGACTTAGGTCCGAATCATAGTCCCAATCATAAGTAATATCAGTAAGTTCAGGAGGTAACGCAAGGGAAGCTATATGGCATGGGAGGCCGGCTGTCCCCGGTCTCCGGGGGCTACTTCGAGCTAAGGCGGAGCGCCCACCGGGGCGTTGCGGGCGTGGTCTACACGTTGGCCCGGCTCGCGCGGTTCGGCTACCGGGTCCCCGGAGACGCGCAAGCCGTGCGCGAGGCCGTGGGCACCGTTGCCGACCGCTGGCGCTGGTGGTGCAACGGCTCGCCGGGCATCGCCCTCACGTTCTTGCGCCTGTACGAGCTCACCGGCGAAAGCCGCTGGGCCGATCTGGCCCGCAAGGCGTTGCGCCTCCACGACAAAGGGGTGCGGGCGCCCAACCTCAGCCAATGCCACGGGTTGAGCGGTCTGGGCGAGATCTACCTGGAGGCCCACCGGGTCTTGGGCGAACCGGAGTGGCGTGAGCGGGCCGCGCACATTGCCGCCACCCTATACCACCTGCGCCGCACGACGGAAACCGGCGCCGTCTCGTGGCTCGTGGAAGATCCCCATGTGCCCACGGCCGACCTGATGGTGGGCTGCGGGGGAGTGCTTCATTTCCTGATGCGTTTTGCCGGCGCGGAGCGCGCCGGCGGGTTTCCTCTCCTGCTCGATCCCGTGCGGAAAGAGGCCGGGAAGGGCCGGCGGGAGTCCGCGGCGCAGGCCTCCCCGCTGGCGCCCTGACCACGCCCTGGCGTGACATCCGCTGAGGCCCGCTAGCGCATGCCCAGCAGCCCCGGCAACCAGAGGCTCAGGCTGGGCACGTACGAGATGACCATCAGGCCTACGAAGGTGGCCACCGCGAACCGCCACACCTCGGACCATAGCTCTTCCAGCTTGATGCCGGAGATGAGCGCGCCCATGTACAGGTTGACGGCCACCGGCGGCGTGATCTGGCCCAGGGCCAGGTTGACCGTCATCATGATGCCAAACCACACAGGGTGCCAGCCCATGGCCGCGACCACCGGCAAGAAGATGGGCAGGAAGATGTAGTACACCGAGATGGCGTCCAGGAGCATGCCCAGCACGACCAGGAACAGGTTGAGCACGAGAATCAGGAGCCACGGCGTGTCCGAAAGCAACATGATGGCGCGGCTGATCCGGTCCACGACGCCAATGGACGCCGCCGTCCAGGAAAAGATGCCCGCCAGGGTGACCACGATCATGATGACGGACGCGGCCGCCACGGCGTCGGCCAGGTGGCGGAACAGCTGCTTGAACTCGAGCGTCTTGTAAACGAATAAGCCCACGAACAGGGCGTAAAACACCGCCACGGCTGCGGATTCCGTGGGCGTGAAGATCCCGCCGTAGATGCCGCCCAGGATGATGACGGGCGCCAGCAGCGCCCACACCGCTTCCCGCAGCGCCTGCACGACTTCGGCGCGGCTTGCGCGCGCTGCGCCGCCGTAGCCACGCTGCATGGAAAGGTACACGGTCAGGGCCGCCAGGATAGCGCCAACCACCAGCCCCGGCACGACCCCGGCCATGAACATGATCCGCACCGATTGGTTGGCTAGGGTGGCGTAGATGATGAGGGCGATGGAGGGCGGGATGACGATGGACAACTCGCTGGTGGCGGAGATGATGGCGGTGGCGAAGCGCTTCTCGTAGCCCGGGCGGGCCATGCCCGGGATGAGCACCGTGCCCAGCGCGGCCACGGTAGCCGGCCCCGAGCCCGAAACGGCGCCCCAGAAGACGGCCACGATGACCGCCACGAGCCCAAGCCCACCCGGCCAGTGGCCCACCAGTACCCGCATGAGCCGCACGATGCGCTCGGCCATGCCGGCCTTGTCCATGATGACGCCGGCCAGGATGAAGAAGGGGATGGCCAGGAGCGGGAACTTGGCGACGGTCCACTCCTGTACGGTTGACCGCTCACCCGGCGCCGCCGCGGCTGTGCCACCCCGCACGGTGCGCCACAGGGCCTGGAGAATCCGCAAGACAACGACGGCGGCGCCCACCGGCATGCCCATGGTGAAGTACCACACCGGCACGCCCATGGATTGGGTCGTCACTCCCAGCCAGATCTCGTCGGCCACTTGCAGCCAGCCCAGCCGCAGGATAACCACGAAGACCGCCAGGGACACGAGGTAAGTGAAGGCCATGACCCAGCGCTGCAGCGCCTGGGGCAGACGGTCCACAAAGAAGACCACCTTGAGGTGGGCCTCATCCCGGAAGGCCACTTGCTCTGGGCGGCGCAGCCCGCCGGGACCGTGGGTTCACGCTCGCGGCACCGCTCATGGGCGGGCGTTGGCCTTGTCGGCCCCGGCCAGCCGCACCAGGTTTTCGCCGATGATCTGCGTCCAGCGCTCCGTCACGGACTTGGTCGCCGCCCGGAACGCCTCCCGTTCCTCCGGCGTCAGCTGGATGACGGTCACGCCGCGCTCCTCCAGGAATGCGATGGGGTCTTCGATCTCCACGGGTTCGCCCATCTCCCGCAGGATCGGCACCGAGCGGCCGCCGTCGAGGCCGGCCCGGGCCAAGGCCTTCTGGTAGACCTCCACTTCCTCGACCACTTCCAGGATGATCTGCTTCACATCATCCGGGAAGGTTTCCCAGACGCGGGCGCTGACGGCGATGAGCAGCGGGTCGATGGTGTAGTGCCATATGGTGACGTACGGGTGGACTTCCCACAGCCGGGACGGGATGTAGATGCCGGTCAACGGGTTCTCCTGGCCGTCCACCACGCCCTGCTGGAAGGCGGTCAGCGCTTCGCTCCAGTTCATGGCCGTCGGGTTGGCGCCCAGCGCCCGGAAGGTGTCGATGAAGATCTGGCTGCCGACGACGCGGGCCTTAATCCCCTGCATGTCCTCAGGCCGCCGCACCGGGCGCACCGAGTTGCTGAACTCACGGAAACCGTTCTCGCCCCAGCCCAGCACCAGCACACCCAGCTCCGCCAGGATCTGCTCGATCCGGCGCCCGGCTTCCCCGGCGATGACGGCCTCCAACTCCTCGTAGTTCTCAAAGAAGAAGGGCAGGGAGAAGAGATTCAGCTGCGGCACCTGCGGCGACCAGTTGATGGTGGAGCCCAAGCTGAAGTCGGCCACGCCTTGGCGCAGCAGCGGGAACTCGTTGGTCTGCTGGCCGGCGAACAGCTGGCTGGAGTAGTACACCCGGATATTGACGCGGCCGCCCGTGCGCTCCCGCACCAGGTCGGCGAAGCGCTGCGCGCCCATGCCCCAGGCGGTGTCGGGACCCGGGACGACGCTCAGCTTGTACTCGGGCTTGAAGGCCTGCGCCCCCGCCTTGTCGACCCAGGCTGCCGCAAACAAGACCATCAGCACCAGCGCCGCCACGGCCATGATCCGGCACGGGACTCGGTTCACGTGCAATTCCCTCCTGTCGGTGCGGAGAGAAAGTAAATAAGATTTCGATTATTATTGGCCGATGCCTGCTGGCCGCGCAAGCGGGCGATCCCTTTTAATCCGCCAACGGCTGCTCGATGCGCAAGCAGGCGAACCATTCTAATCGGCCGCTGCCTGCCGGATTCGCAACCGCGCGAGCACAAGCGCGGCCACCGCGGCCGCCAACGGCTCCTGGAGCAGGAACGCGACCATCGCCGGCAGGCTGGCCTGCGGCCCCAGTGCCGTGGACGCCAGCGCCACAGCCAAGGCGGTATTGCGGGTGGCGTGCAGGAAGCAGAGGGCTTTGCCCTGGTCCAGCCGCTCCGGCAGCCGCCGCAGGGTCCACGAGCCGCTCAGCAGGTACATGATCCCCTCCATGGACACGAGCGCGAGTCCGAGGACCACCAACTGTGCGACCCGCAGTTCCATTTGGGCCTGCAGCGCCGCGGCGTTGAGCAACAAGATGCCCATGACGCAGGCGCGGGCCACCAGCGGCGCCACCGACAGCCACACCGCACCGGGGGTAGGCGTGCCGGGCTTGGCCTGCTCCGCCCCCAGCCTGGTGCCCAGCGCCACCCCGGACACGGTGGGCAACATGACGAACAGCGCCAGCGTCCGCCAGACGACGGCAGGCGACACGGACGCCTCGGCGCCCTGGACGGCGAAGAAAACCATGAGCACGACCGGCAGGAGGATGTTGCCCAAGGCGATGCCGGTCAGGGCGAAGGCCACGTCCCCGCCGGCCAGCGCGGTGTACACGGTGGAGGTGTTGGCCGTGGGCACCAGGGCAAGGAGCATCAGCCCCAGGCGCAGCAGCGGATCGCCTGGGAAGAGGAGCCGGCCGGCAACCCAGGCCATGGCGGGAAAGGGGATGTAGGACAGCAGGAAGGAGCGCAGCCACAGCCCCGGTTCGGCGCCGGCCCGCCGGAAGGCGCCGAAGTCCAGGGAGCTGGCCACGGCGAAGATCATGACGGCCAAGAGGTAGGGGGCCAAGTGCGCGAAGGGCGCCAGCGGCGCGGAATGCCACCAGCCCGCCGCGATCGCGCCCGCGAGCAGCACGAACAGCCAGCGTGCGGTGATTTGGTTCAGCCGGCGGATCATGGCGGCGGCACCCTTTACAGCACCAGATTCAAGAAGTACCAGGGGTCATAGCGGTGTACCCGCGTCCTGGCACCGGAAACCCGTTCCTCTGTTTTTGTCCGCGGCGCGCCCGATTCCTATCGGAACCCGGCACCGGCGGCAGGGGGCCCGCCAGCGCTGCGAAAGGGGACTGCACCATGGGAGGTTTTGGGCGAGGCGGAGCGTCGGAGCGGTTGTCTGCCACGGGGCGTTTTCCAGGCCGTGAGGGCGGTGGAGACGTCCGCCACGGTGAGCCGAAGGTTGTTCCGGGCGATAACGGTCACCGCCTCATCCCGCCGCCCGGACCGCGCGATGGCTCAGCGCAATGGCCGCCAGCTTTGCAAGATCCCCTCCATATCGCGTTGAGCCTCGGCGTAAAGCTCAACCAGCGTGAGGAACTGGAAGTCATACACGAACGCGCCCATCACGGCTGCCGTGGTGTACATGATCAAGCGCCGTCCCCGGAGCGTGAAGGCGACGACAAAGGAAGCTGCGTCGTAGCCACCCAGGGAGCGCTGCCGGACCGGCTGGACCACCTGCGGATTCGCGAACTCCTCATAGCCCAGCACCCAATCCAACAGCGCCTGCGCGGCCTGGGTCGACGTGATGCCGGGGTCGGCGTCAAACTGGAACACGGACAAGGCCACATCCCGCTGGCTGTCGACCAGCTCGACCAGCAGCGCACTGTCCGGGGACCGCCTGCGGGCCGCCGCGGGCGGCCGGGTCCCGGGTCACCACCTGGGGCGCGGCCGAAGGCGGCTGCGGCGTTGCGGCAGAGCAGCACGTCGGCCGGTCGGCCGCCCACCAGCAGGCGGGGCGTGCCGTTCTTACCGGTGAAGTTGGCGCCCGACACGGTGGAGACCCGCCCCCGGGCGATAAGCGGCGGGCCGGCGTAAAGCGCCAGGCTGTCGTCGAGGAGCGGGACGGTTTCAATGAAGGGGATGCGAAAGTCGATGACGCGCTCCCGGGCAGCCGCGCCCGGCCGGCCCACCGGCACTTGCCAAAGGACTGGTCGCTCCTCGAAGGCCCCTTCGCCTGCCATCCTGCGCTAGGCGAAAAATTTGACAACGCCCGCGTGGCTGTTGCAGCCGGGGAGCGGAGACCCGCTGGCATGCAGAGGCGGCGTGGCCGCACGGAAACCGCGCTACGTCAGCCGAGCCATCCCTTCGCCGGCCAGAGCGGCCGCCGCCACCACCAGCCACGCCGGGGCCCGCCAGTGCGCGAGCAGCCCAAAGGCGGCCAGCGCCAGGCCGAAGTCGAGGGGCGAGTGAATGGCTTTCGTCCAGACGGGATCATAAAAGGCCGCGAGCAGCAAACCGACAACGGCGGCGTTGACCCCTTGCAGCGCCGCCTGAAACGTGCCGCGCCGCCGGATCGCGTCCCAGTACGGCAGCGCTCCGGCCACCAGCAGAAACGACGGCAGGAAGATGGCTACCGTCGCCAGCAAGCCCATGGGCCAGCCGCCCATGACGGCGCCCAAGTAGGCGGCGAAGGTGAACAGGGGTCCAGGCACCACCTGGGCGGCGCCGTAGCCCGCCAGGAACTGCTCTGCCGTCATCCAGCCGGGTCCGACCACCCCGGTCTGCAGCAGGGGCAGGACCACATGCCCGCCGCCGAACACCAAGCTCCCCGCCCGGTAGAAGCTGTCCACCACGGCCAGCGCCGGCGCGGGATAGGCCCGCTGCAAAAGCGGCAGGCCGACCAACAGGCCAAAGAACAACACCCAAGCGGCCACGGCCCCGGCACGAGGGACGGGCACGAACAGCGCCGCGTCGGATCGGCTCTCGCCGGGGGGCTTGAGCAGCAACTGGCCCATCAATCCCCCCAGTACGATGACGACGACTTGCGTCACGGCCGTCGGCACCGCGAGGACGCCGATGGCCGCGGCGATGGCGATGCCGGCCCGGATCCGGTCGGGCGTGAGGCTCCTGGCCATCCCCCAGATCGCGTGGGCGACGACGGCGACCGCGGCCACCAGCAGCCCATGCAGCCAGCCCGCCCCGGTAAGGTTTACATCCTGCAGCAGGGCGGCGAACAGCATCAGGCCCGCCGCCGAGGGAAGCGTGAACCCGAGCCACGACGCCACACCGCCCCAGAAACCGCCCCGCATCATCCCGATGGCCATGCCCACTTGGCTGCTGGCCGGTCCGGGCAGGAACTGGCAGAGCGCCACCAGGTCGGCGTAGGCGGCGTCGTCCAGCCACCGGCGGCGGACGACGTATTCTTCGCGGAAGTACCCCAGGTGCGCCACCGGCCCGCCGAAGGAAGTCAGACCTAAACGCGAGGAGACGAGCAGCAGCTCGATGATGGTCGACCGCCCGGCGAGGACGCTACCCCGCGGCTGACCCGGGTGATGGACTGCCTCTTTAGAGTAGGCTGGGCCGTCCGCCTGTTCCACAGCGGGCCGTTCGGTGTCCTTCACCGCGTTGCCGGCACCCCCTGGCGCGCCTTCGTCAGGGCATTAAGTCCCGCAATGGCCCCTCACCCTCGGCACGCCCCAAAGGGGACAGTTCGTTTGCTGACGTCTGAACCCTCCCGCACGGTCAGCGACGGCCTGGCTAAGGACGATTTCCTCGAAGACGGGGGGCCGCGCTGCTTGCCCGCTGGCGAGTGGCGCGCCGCATCGACCCCCGCGACGAGATGGTCGAAGACAACAAGGCTCCCTTTGGCTGATCGCCTAGCCCAGAGTCCAACTGTTGAAACACAGATGTGGAAACGCGGAACGAGCACCCCGGGAAGCGCGTCTTACGTCCTCCCCGGGGTGCGCTGCTTGGCGCGAAGGCTTCATGCGCCGGATTCCGGCCCTTTTCCGGCTAGCGGCCTCCCATGATCTCCACGAAGCGATCCCGGACCTCATCGGCGTGTTCCATCATCGCCACCGGGTCCGGGACGATGACCTTCAGATCGGCCAGCCGAGGCAGGCATTCCTGCGGCGTGACGCCGGGGTGCAGCACCCGCAGGTCAAACTTGTCCACGAACATCTGCTGTGTTTCCAAGGAGAACAAGTGGTCGAGGAACAGCCGGGCGGCGTTGGGATGCGGTGCATTGTGGGCAATGGCCACCACGGCCGTCACCAGCGGTACCCCTTCCGCGGGGTACGTGACGTCGATCGGGGCGCCGTCCCGCCGCAGCAGGTAGGCATAGTACTCTTCGGCCATCAGGCTGAGGGACCGCTCTCCCGCCAAGAGGGCTGCCGGCCCGTCATGGATGGAGGCGCCGAGCAGCACGTCCTGCTGCGCGAGCTGCTCGAAGAACTCCCAGCCCAGCTCCTGAACGAGGGCGAAGATGGCCGTCAGCACCGAGCCGCTGTAGTCGGGATGGCCGTTGACGATCTGGCCGCGCCACTGGGGGTAGAGGAACGCCCGGTAGCTCTTCGGGGCGTCCGCCAGCGACACCAGTTGAGTATTGTATGCGGTCACAATGGGGCTGACCCGCCACGTGTACCAGTAGCCTGAGTGCTTCATCCCGTCGGGGATCCACGCATCCGCGGGCGTGTCGTAGGGGGCGAGCATGCCCTCCCGCTGCCAGTAGACGAAGCTTCCCGGGTTGGTGGATTCCAGGACGTCGGCATTGGCGATCCCAGCCGCCGTTTCCCGGTTGTAGCGCTCAAAGATGGGCGCCGCGCCGTCGCGCACCACTTCTACCTCAATGCCGTACCGGCTTTCGAAGTCCGCCGCGATTTCCTCCGCGGTCTCAGTGGCCAGTACCGTGTACCAGACCACTTTCCCCTCGCGCTGCGCGTCTTCCACGGATGCGAAGGCGGGCATTGCAAAAGCCGCGAAGACCAGCAGCACGACCCCCACCAACACGCTAGGAAACCGCCGGTTTTGCACGCGCAAGTCAACTCCTTTCTTGATCACCCCAACTGAGTATACCGGCGGGTCGCCTGATTTCTGCCTCCCGGCCGGGTTTCCACAAACACAAACACACACATCGGCCTGTGTGCCGCCGCCGATGCACAGGGGCGTTCGGGACAATTGTCTCTATGATACCCATGGGGGTATATGGTAGGTTGAGCTTGCCGACACACCATCGCCCGGAGGGATAGACGATGACGGAAACCACCACGACCACCATCACCGAGCAGGAGCTGTGCCCCAAGCCGAAGATGTCCATCA
>DATCKT010000251.1:0-2253 GCA_036562195.1 Limnochordales bacterium | reverse complement strand
GGGTAGACCACATGCGGCGGGCGAAAGCCATCGTCCTGGCCCTGGTCATCGCCTTGGCGTCCATCACGGCCGTGACCCCGTGGGCCAGCGCGCAGGAGAAGTTGACGTTTGGGATGATTATCAAGTACCCCGGCGTCCCGTACATTGAGGCGTTCATCCGGGCCGCGCAGGACAAGGCGAAGGAGCTGGGCGTCGAGGTCATCATCCGGGACGGGGCCGGGGATTCCCTGGTCATCATGGAGCTCATGGACACCTTCGCCCTGATGGGCGTGGACGGCCTGATCATGGCGGGCGCGGTGGACCTGCGGGCCATCGTGCCGGGCGTGCTGCGTTTGAACGCCGAGGGCATCCCCATCGTGGCCTTGGACACCTCGCCTGAGGGCGGGCGCATCGAGTACTTCATCACCGCCGACATCGAGGCCATGAGCGCCAAGGCGGCCCGCTACTTCATCGAAGACATCAAGCGGCGCCACGGCGGCCAGGTGCCTGAGGGCGTCGTCATCGAGATCACCGGCGACATCCGCGACATGTTCACCCACGCGGCCAACCGCGGCTTCCGGTCCGTCATCGACCAGTACCCGCAGCTGCGGGTGGTGCAGGGCGAAGGCAACTGGAACAACTTTGACGCCCACGAGCGCACGGTGGACCTGCTCACCCGCTACGGCGATGAGGTCGTAGGCATCTACGTGCACACGCCCGACATCATGGGTCCCGGCGTCGTTTCGGGCATCGAGGCCGCCGGCTACAACCCGGCCGACTACAGCGTCACAGGGATCTGGATGGCGCCCGAGGGCCAGCAGCTGATCCGGGAGGGCAAGATCCTGGGCGCGGTGGCCATGCCGGCCTACGTCCCGGCGCAGATGGCCGTCGACCTGCTGTACCGCATCAACATGGGCTTGCCCGTGCCGCAGCTGGGAGACGTCATCGAGGAAGAGGGCGCGCTGTGGTCGCCGGCGGTGGTGCGGAAGAATCCGTTTGCCGACGAGGGCCTGCTCATCGACCTGCAGGCGCCCTTCGTGCCCTTCGAGGCCGATGTGGACGACCCGCGGCTGTGGGAGAACCGGCTGAAGGATCTGTGGCAGCAGTAGCCGGCGCGAGCCGGCGGTGGGGCTGGCCGGCCGCCGGAGGCCGGCCGGCCCTTCATGGATTGATTCAGCTGGTCCCACGGCCGGCGTTGGATTGAAGTTTTCTTGGTAGGCGATCGCGGTGACGCAGCGGACGATCCTCGCCCTGGAGCGGGTATCCAAAGTCTATCCGGGCACCCTGGCCCTGCAAAACGTGGACCTGGCGGTGGAGCGGGGCGAGGTGCACGGCATCGTGGGCAAAAACGGCGCCGGCAAGTCGACGCTGGTGGGCATCGTGTCGGGCCTGATCCCGCCCAGCTCCGGCCGGATCCACCTGAAGGGCAAGACGTACGCGTACCTGACGCCCGCCTTGGCCGGCAAGGCGGGCGTGGCCATCGTGCCCCAGGAGCCCCAGGTGGTGGGCGAGGCCACCGCTGCCGAGAACTTGTTCATGCCCCGCTACCCCACGCGGGCCCGGGGGACGCTGGTCGACTGGCAGCGGCTGTTCGACGAGGCCCAGCGCATCCTGGACGAGGCGCAGGTGCCCATCGATGCCCGCTACAAGGTGAAGGATCTTCCCATCGGGCTGCAGCAATTGCTGCTCATCGTCAAGGCGTGCTACGTGGCCAACGCGGACGTCATCATCCTGGATGAGGCGTCGTCCTCGCTGCCCGAGCGCGACAAGCGGACGCTGTACAACATCGTCCGGGCCAAGCGGGACGAAGGCCGGGCCATCCTGTACATCACCCACTCCATCGACGAGCTGTTGGAGATCTGCGACCGGCTGACGGTGCTGCGGGACGGCGTTTCCGTGGCCACCGTGGAGCGGCGGGACGTGGACAAGGACAAGCTGGCGTCCTTGATCGTCGGCGAGTCGTTCCGCGCGGACGACGCGTTCCTGGCCGTGCGGCCCCGGATCCGGGTCAACGGCCAAGCCCCTGGGCATGGGGCTGCGCAAGAGGCCGGGCGGCCCAGCGGCCCGCTGTCGCCGGGGTCCCTTGCGGCCACGCCCTCGGCCGTCCCTGCGGTCAGCTCCGCAGCCGTCCCTGCAGCCAGCTCCGCTGCCGGCCCTGGGGCCAGCTCCGCGGCCGGCCTTGCCGACGCGAGCGTGCCGCTTTTAGCCGTCGAAGGCTTGACGCGCACCGGCCGCTTCTACGATGTGACGTTTCACGTGCACGCGGGCGAGATC
>DATCKT010000250.1:0-11558 GCA_036562195.1 Limnochordales bacterium | reverse complement strand
GGGTCCCACCCTCGAGCACGTCGACCACGACTTGGAGGAACTGCAGGTATCTCTGACGTAGACGTTGAAGGAGTTCCATGGAAGACCTCACCTTCGGAGTACGATGAGTACTCGTCCCGTTCAGGACGGTGAGGTCTTCTTTCTTTCCATCCCCTTCCATTCCCTGTGCTACAGTAACCTTACACGATTAGTGGCCCACGGAACTCTTGACTCGCCAGGCGTTTGCAGATAAAATCGTCCAAAAGAGACATTCGCATCCGACCCCCGGGGGAGCTCGGAAACGGCCGGGCTGAGAGGACGACCCCAAGGTCGTCGACCCCAGAACCTGAACTGGGTAATGCCAGCGTAGGGAGAGGGCGCAGGAAGTGCGGGCGTACTTGACCGCGTCTTCGACCTACGAGGGCGCGGTCTTTTGCGTTTTAGGATGCACTGAGGTGACACCGCTTCCGCAAAGGAGTGATGGTTGTGGCGTCCCGTTGCGCTGACGACGCCTTCTTCGGTTGCCGTTTCTCACTGTACCCGATGACCGATCGCTTCGTGAACGTCATCCTGGACTCGTTGGCCGCTCTGCGGGTGCCCGGGATCGAAATGGAGACTGACGACGTCAGCACCTGCCTAGTCGGACCCGAATCCGCGGTGTTTGCCGCCCTGCGGGATTGCCTGGCCCGGGCGTCGTCCGGGGGAACCCATGTGGTCATGACGGCCACCTTCTCGAAGGGATGTCCCGGCGAGCCCAGCGCGGCGAGGCTGGATCTGCCGCTGTCGGGCGCGTCCCCCCGGGTGGTCAGCGAGGAGGACCTGGCCCGCCCGGCAGCGTGCCAGGTCAGCGTGTACCCGCTGGGCGAGAGCGACTACATGGACACCATCTATCAGGTGATCGAAACCTACAAGCAGCGGGGACTCTACGGCGGGTCGCCTCACTTTTGCACCCGTCTGGACGGTTCTATCGCCCAAGTGTTCGCCTCCCTGGAGGAGACGTTCCGCCAGGCCACGGAGCGGGCCCGCCACACGGTGATGGTGGCGACGATATCCTGCAACAGCCCGTCCCGCCGCTGAAGGCGACGGGCGGCGGCGCCAAGCCATAGAAAGGGGTGGAAGCCATGGCGGTGGTGCGCGAACGCCGGACGTTGACCCTCAAGGAAATCGTGGTGATGAGCGCGCTGGGCGTCGCTTTCGCGCCGCTCTACATGGCCTGGATTCAAGTGTGGGGCCTGGCCACGGGCCTCCTGGGGCCCGTGGGCATGGACGTCATCTTCGGTTTCTGGTTTGTGGCGTCCATCATCTGCGCCTACATCATCCGCAAGCCCGGCGCGGCCCTTTACTCGGAGTGGATCGCGGCCATCGCGCAAATCCCCCTGGGCTCGCCCTCCGGCGCCTGGCTCATCTTGACCGGCTTTGTCCAGGGCCTCGGCGCGGAGCTCGTCTTCTGGCTGACCGGGTATCGCCGGTTTGGCCTGCCCGTGTTGATGGCGGCCGGCATGGGCGCGGCGGTCCTTAGCTTCGCCTACAACTGGGTGCGCCTGGGCTACGGCAGCCTGGCCCCCGGCTTGCTGGTCACCATGTTCGTGGCACGGCTGTTGAGCGGGGCGGTGCTGGGCGGCGTGCTGGGCAAACTGATCGCCGACGGATTGGCGGCCACCGGGGTGCTGAGCAGCTTCCCCCTGGGCCGGGAGTGGCGCCTGCGGAAGGCGAGAGGGCGCGGTGGCGACGCTCCTATCCGTCCGTGATCTGCGGGTGGTCTACCCGTTGGCCGACGAGCCGGCGCTGGACGGCGTCAGTTTCCAGCTGCGGCCCGGGGAACGGCTGCTGGTGGTCGGCGCCAGCGGATCGGGGAAGAGCACCTTGCTGCTGGCGGTGGCCGGGCTCATCCCCCGCGCCGTGGAGGCGTCGCTTTCGGGAACGGTGGAGATCGAGGGGCAGAGCGTCTCCGAGATGGCCCCCGGCCGCGCCGCACAGCGGGTGGGCGTCGTGTTCCAGGACCCCGAGAGCCAGTTTTGCACCCTCACCGTGGAGGACGAAGTGGTTTTCGGGCTGGAGAACGCGCGGGTGCCCCGCGCCGAGATGGACCGCCGCATCGACGAGGCGTTGCGGGCCGTCGGACTTGAAGATGTGCGGCGCAACCGTTTGGATCGCCTGTCCGGCGGCCAAAAGCAGAAGCTGGCCCTCGCGTGCGCGCTGGCGCTGAAGCCGCCGCTGCTGGCCCTCGATGAACCTACGGCCAACCTGGATCCCCGGGCGACGCGGGCCTTTTTCGAGCTCCTCGCCCGCCTGGACCGGGAGCGGGGCCCGGCCGTCCTGCTGGTGGAGCACAAGCTGGAGCACGCCGCGTCCCTGGTGGACCGGGTGCTGGTCCTCGATCGCGGCCGGGTGGTGGCCGACGAAGGGGCGCGGAGCTTTTTCGCCCGGCCCCGGGACCAGCTGCAGCGGTTGGGGGTGTGGCAGCCCTTCGCCTCGGAACTGGCCCATCACGTGGCGACGGTCCGCCCCCTGGCGCCCCATCCCTTGACCACCGCCGAGCTGCTCCGCCAGGCGGCGGACCCGCCGGTGGCCAAGGCCGTGGCGGCCGCGGTGCGCGCGACGCGCCGGGCACAGCCGGCCCGGCGAGAAACTCCCGCTGGGGCGGCACCGGCCCTCGCGTTTCGGGGCGTGACCTTTTCCTACGCCACGCCCGCCGGACCGGTGCCGGTCTTGCGGGGCGTGGACTGGGAAGTCCGGCGGGGCGACTTCGTGGCCCTGGTGGGTCCCAACGGCGCAGGCAAGACGACCCTGGCCCAGGTCGCGCTGGGGCTCTTGCGGCCCGACGGGGGCGCCGTGGAGCTGTTCGGCGAGCCGGTGGCCCGCTTGCCCCGCCGGCGGGTGGCGCGCCTCGCGGGACTGGTGTTTCAAAATCCGGAGCACCAGTTTGTCACCGACACCGTCGCGGAGGAGATCGCCTACTCCCTCCGGGTCGCGGGCGGTGAGGGCGACGTCGATGAGCAACGGGTGAAGGCCCTGCTGCAAGAATTCGCCCTCGAGCACGTGGCCAGCGCCCATCCCTTTACCCTCAGCCAGGGGGAGAAGCGCCGCCTGAGCGTGGCGGCCATGGTGGCGGCCGGCCAGGAGCTGCTCATCCTGGACGAGCCCACCTTCGGGCAGGACGCGGCCAATGCGCAGCGGATAATGGACCACTTGCGGGCCCGCTGGCAGGCGGGCTGCACCATCGTTATGATCACTCACGACATGCGCCTGGTGTGGGAGCACGCGGCGACGGTGGCCGTATTGCTGGACGGGCGCGTGGCCTTTGCAGGCCCGCCCGACGAGCTTTTTTTCGACCAGCCGGAACTCCTGGAGCGGGCCGGTCTTGAGCCGCCGCCAGCGGTGAGCCTGCTTGCGGCGTTGGCCCATGCGTCGCCGGCCCAGGAGGCGATCTGAGTGTTCCAGGTGTTCCAATTATACGAGGGAGACTCGCCGTTGCACCGGATGAACCCGGTGGTTAAACTGCTGGTCACCGCCGTTTCCCTTGTCGGTCTGACCCTTGTGTTCGATCCGTACGTACCCCTGGCGCTCTTTCTTGTGGTCGTGGCCTGTGCCCGGGCGGCGGGAGTGCCCGTGGGCGCGATGCTGCGGGGCCTCTTGCCTTTTGGGGCGCTGGCCCTCGGGTTTTTTTGGATGCAGGTGGCCTTCCCCCGGGGGGATCCAACCGGGTACACCCTCCTCGCGCACGTGGGTCCCGTGCCGCTGTACCGGGAGACGCTCCTGCGCGGCCTCGCCTTGGGCCTACGGGTGTTGTGCTACGCGGCCTACGGGCTTCTTTTTGTGGCCACCACGGACCCGACGCGGCTGGTGCTCAGCCTTATCCAAAACGCTGGGCTCTCCCCCCGGTTCGGCTATAGCCTGCTGGCCGCCTACCGCCTCTTCCCCCTCTACCAATCGGAATTGCGCACCTTGCGCATGGCGCACCAAGTGAGGGGGGTAGAGGAAGGGGCCGGCGTCCGGGGCGGGCTGGCGCGCCTCAGTCGCTACGCCATTCCGCTGCTGGCGGGCGCCGTCCGCCGGGCCGAGCGGGTGGCCGTGGCCATGGAGTCGCGGGGATTCACGGGGCGCAGGGAGCGCACCTACTACCTCCGGGTGGAGATTCGCCCCCAGGACCTGGCCTTGGCGTTGGCCTACCTCCTCGTGCCGCTGGCGGTGGTGGCAGCGGCACGCTTCCTGGGCGTCCTGGAGGTTTGGGACGGTTCGCTTTACTTTTGACGCCAATTGCGTCCAACCTTGGCGCCTTCTCCCGCCGGCGGGACCCACGCCCGGCTCCGGAGCCGCTACCGGACCCTCCCGGGGAGGAGGAACGGCGGCTCAAGGGGAAGAGGTAACCCGGCGGAGGGAGGTCGGAAGCGGAGTTGACGGCACGCAACGGGCGTGAGCTGGTGCTCTCCATCGGCCGCGAAGTGTTGACGGCGGTGAGCCCCATTGTCGTCTTCGTCATCATCCTGCATCTCACGCTGGCGCCCTTGGGTGCGGAAGGGCTGCTGCGGTTCCTCGCGGGCAGCGTGCTGGTGACGCTCGGCTTGGGCTTGTTCCTGCTGGGGGTCAACGTGGGCGTGGTGCCCCTAGGCGAACGGGTCGGCGCCGAACTGCCGGCGCGCCTGGGCGTGGTGGGCGTGTTTGCCGTGTTTATGCTCTTCACCATGGTGGCGACGGTGGCGGATCCCAACGTGCAGGTGCTGGCGTCACTGGTGGACATGGCCTCGGACGGGGCCATTCCCGTCACGCGGCTGGTGGTCTTTGTCGCCGCGGGAGTGGGCATCTTTACGCTGCTCAGCCTGGTGCGGGTGTTCTTTCAGATCCCCGTGGGCTGGCTGCTCTTGCCGGCGTACGCGCTGGCCTTTGTGCTCAGCGCGTTCGTCGACGCCCGGTTTCTGTCGGTGGCCTTTGACGCCGGCGGGGTGACGACGGGACCGCTGTTGGTGCCGTTCGTGATGGCTCTCAACGTGGGCATCGTGTCGGTGCTAGGCGTGCGGGACCGCATGGCCGCAAGCTTTGGCCTGCTGGCCATGATCTTTATCGGTCCTATCCTTGCGGTGCTGCTGTTGGGCTTGCTTTATTCTTGACTTGCATCCGCATATGCACACGGCATTTGCGGGAAACCGGCCCGGCTGCGTCCGAGACGATGCGGCCGAACCGTGGCCGGCAGGAGGGTGCAGAGGGTTCGTGGGGGAATTGTGGAGCACGCTGGTAGACGTCGTAGCGGAGGTGGCGCTGGCCATCGCGCCCCTCGCGGCGGCGGCGGGGCTCTTCAACCTCAAATATTTGCGTTTGCCGCGGCGGCAGGCGGCCTCCATGATCACGGGGCTGGCGCTGACGGCGGCGGGCACCGTCTTGTTCCTGTACGGGGTGCGCATCGGTTTCATGCCGGCGGGCCAGTCCATCGGCCAGCTGGTGGCGGCGTCGCGGCCGTGGTTGCTGGTGCCCATCGGGTTTGTATTGGGCTTGGTGACCATCCTGGCGGAGCCGACGGTGCGGGTGCAGACGGCAGAGGTGGCGAGGGTTTCGGGCGGCACGATCTCGGAGCGGTTGCTGCTGGTGGCGCTGGCGGCAGGGGTGGGCGTGGCGGTGGCCTTGGCCATGATGCGGGTGTGGTTGAACCTGCCGCTCTTGGCCATCCTGATCCCGGGATACGCCTTGGCCTTCGCGCTCATGTTCCTCGTCACGCCCGGCTTCACGTCCATCGCGTTTGACTCAGGCGGCGTGGCCACCGGCCCCATCACCGTCACCTTCATCGCGGCGGTGGCGCTGGGCGCGGCCCAGGCCATGCCCGGTGCGGACCCGGTTGCCGCCGGGTTTGGGCTTGTGGCGCTGGTGGGCCTGGCGCCGGTCCTGGCGGTATTGGTTTTGGGTGTGCTGTACCGGCGAGCTGAGCCGGTGAGCGGAGACCCGCAAAAGGGGAGAGCGGAGCGTTGGCCGACGGACAGTTCGACCTGATTGTGGTCATCGTGGCCGCGGGGAAGGCGGAGGAAGTCCTGGACGCGGCGCGCAAGGCCGGGGCGGAGGGGGCGACCATCGTCCATGGCCGCGGCACGGGCATTCACGAGCAGAAGAAGATCTTCAACATCCCCATCGAGCCGGAAAAGGACATCCTCATGATCCTGGTGCCCGAAAAGCTGACCGACGGGATCTTGGAGGCCATCGACGCCGCGGTGGACCTGAACAAGCCGGGCCACGGCATCGGCTTCGTGCTGCCGGCCAAGCGGGTGGTGGGCTTGTCCCATCCCATGCGCGGCCTCGGCGACGGCCGGTGACACCCGTTGGAGGAAACCGGGCAGGCGCCAGCAGGCCAGTGAAACCACACCGGTCAAGCTAGCAGGCAAGCAACTGGTCAAGCAACTGGCCAAGCAACTGGTCAAGCTACCGGTCAAGCCCCGGGAAGGACATGCGGGCCGGCCGTTTGGGACATTCTGACCAAGGAGGCTCGCGCGCAGGAGGCGAAGGAGGTCACTGGCAAGGGCTTACGCCAATCCTTGAGCGCCCACAGGAGGTGTTGTGGCATGAAGATGGAGATTGTTCAGCAACAACTGAAGGAGTGGGGCGAGATCATCGTCACCACGTCCGGCGGCGCGACGTTTGAGCTCCACTTGGGCGACACCACCTTCGACGCCAACAACCGGCTCATCATCCTGAAGTCGCCCACCGCGGAGTACGTCATCGACGGCGATTCCGTGGAGTTTGTGACCAAGCACTACGGCCACAAGGGAGCGTAGGACGGTAGGCCACCGGGCCCGGGCCGCAAACGCGCCCGGCCGCAGCGGCAAACGAGCCCGGCCGCAACTGAGCGTGGCAGCAAACAAGCCCAGGCGGGCCGGTCAGACGGCCCTCCTGGGCTGGCTCAGGGCGCGATTTTCGCGTTCTTGTCCGCTCCTGGTTTTGTCCTGCCCGCTCGTGATCCTGCCCGCTCCTGGGGCGGCGGCCCGTTACCGCTGCTCCACCGCCACCTGCCGCTCGACCTTTTCCAGGAACTCCCGCAGGAACGGCTCCATCTTGGGGAAGTCGATCAGGAACCCGTCGTGGCCGTGGGGGCTGTCGATTTCCGCGTACTCCACGTCCTTGCCCAGGCGGGTCATGGTGTCCACGATCTCCTTCTGCTGGTAGGTGGGGTAGAGGATGTCCGACGTGACGCCCACCACCAGCATGGGGCTCTGCACCCGGGACAGCGCCGCCTCCAGGGAGCCCCACCCCTGGGCCACGTCAAACAGGTCCAACGCCCGGGTCAGGTACAGGTAGCTGTTGGCGTCGAACCGGTCCACCAGCTTCTTGCCCTGGTAGTGCAGGTACGTCTCCACCGCAAAGGTGGTGAAGATGGTGTACGGGTTGATCCGGTCCTTGGCCAGGTTGCGCCCGAACTTGTTGGCCATGGACGGGTCGCTCTGGTACGTGATCATGCCCAGCATGCGGGCTACCGCCAGCCCCCGCTCCGGTCCGGGCGTGCCGTAGTAGTCGCCGCCCCGCCAGTCGGGGTCGTTCATGATGGCCTGGCGGCCCACCTCGTTCCAAGCGATGGCCTGGGGGTAGGAACGGGCCGGCGCGGCGATGGGGATGGTGCTGCGCACCCGCTCCGGGTACAGCACCGCCCACTCCAGCGCCTGCATGCCGCCCATGGAACCGCCCGCCACCGTCAGCACCTGCTCGATGCCCAGGTGGTCCAATAGGCGCGCCTGGCAGCGGACCATGTCGCGGATGGTGACCACCGGAAACCGAGCCCCGTAGGGGCGGCCGGTTTCCGGGTCGATGGAGGCCGGCCCGGTGCTGCCCTGGCATCCGCCCAGCACGTTGGAGCAGATGACAAAGTAGCGGTCGGTGTCGAACACCCGGCCCGGGCCGACCAGATCCTCCCACCAGCCCTTTTCGGGGTCGTGGCGCCCATGGCTCGCGCAGTGGGCGTCCCCCGTCAGGGCGTGGACGATGAGCACGGCGTTGTCCCGCCGCGGGGACAGGCGGCCGTAGGTTTCGTAGGCGATGGTGATCGGGCCCAGGGTGGCGCCGGATTCCAGCACAAACGGCTCGTCTTCGGCGAAGGTAAAGTAGCGCGTCCAGGGCCGGATCTTGCGCTTGTCGAAGGCGCTGGGCGGTGCCACGCAGACTGGTGACGCCACTTTCCTAACCCCCTTTGCCCGAGATGACTTTCAAGCCGCTTCCTGCACGGCGGCCCGCAGGGCCTGGTCCAGGTCCGCGATCAGGTCCTCCACATTTTCGATGCCGATGGACAGCCGGATGAGGTCCGGCGTCACGCCCGCGGCCAACTGCTCTTCGGGCGTCAGCTGCTGGTGCGTGGTGCTGGCCGGGTGGATGACCAGCGACTTGGCGTCGCCCACGTTGGCCAAGAGCGAGAACAGCTTGACGCTGTTGATGAACCGCCGGCCGGCTTCCAGCCCGCCCTTGATGCCGAAGGTGAAGATGGCGCCCGGTCCCTTGGGCAGGTACTTCTTGGCCTTTTCGTAGGACGGGTGCCCAGGCAGGCCGGGGTAGTTTACCCACGCCACCAGCGGATGCTGCTGCAGCCACTTGGCGATGGTCAGGGCGTTTTCCACGTGCCGCTCCATGCGCAGGTGCAGCGTCTCCAGGCCCTGCAGGAATAGGAACGAGTTGAAGGGCGACAGGCAGCCGCCCAGGTCCCGCAACAGCTGCACCCGGGCTTTGATGATGTAGGCCAAGGGCCCGAAGGTTTCCACGTAGCGGATGCCGTGGTAGCTCGGGTCGGGCTCCGTCAGGCCGGGGAACTTGCCGTTGGCCCAGTTGAACTTGCCGCTGTCCACGATGACGCCGCCGATGGAGGTGCCGTGGCCGCCGATGAACTTGGTGGCCGAGTGCACCACGATGTCCGCGCCCCACTCAAAAGGCCGGCACAGGTACGGCGTGGCAAAGGTGTTGTCCACGATGAGGGGGATGCCGGCCTCATGGGCGATGTTGGCCACGGCCTCGATGTCCAGCACGTCGCCCTTGGGGTTGCCGATGATCTCGGCGTAGAGCGCCTTGGTCTTGGGCGTGATGGCCCGGCGGAAGTTCTCGGGATCCGTCGGGTCGACGAAGTGCACCTTGATGCCGAACTTGGGCAGGGTGTGCTGGAACAGGTTCCACGTGCCGCCATAAAGGCTGGTGGCCGACACGATCTCGTCGCCCGCATGGGCGATGTTTAGGATGGCGAAGGTCTCGGCCGTCTGGCCGGCCGCCAGCGCGAGCGCCCCCACGCCGCCTTCGAGGGCCGCCATACGCTGCTCGAAGACGTCGGTGGTCGGGTTCATGATGCGGGTGTAGATGTTACCGAACTCCTTGAGGGCAAACAGGTTCGCGGCGTGATCCGCGTCCCGGAACACGTAGGACGTGGTCTGGTAGATGGGCACCGCCCGCGACCCGGTGGTGGGGTCGGGCTGCTGGCCGGCGTGCACCGCCAGCGTCTCAAACCGGTAGTTCTGCTGGTTGGCCATGGTGAAACCTCCTGGAACTTTCCCGGCGCTGCCTTGCGCGCCGGCGAAAGCCTTGTGTTTGGTGGTCAGCTTGTGTGCCGCCGGGAGTGCCCGGCGCCTGCACGCGTTTCCGCAACCGGCCCGCTGGGCCCGCCCGGGCCTCGGCAGCGCCGCTCCCCGGTTGCCGCCGCGGCGAAGGTCCCCGGGGCATCAAAAAAGCCTCTCCGGAGGGAGAGGCAGAACGCGCACACGGTCGTCCGCACCTCCCTCTCATCTCTCAGAACCCGGCCGGGTCCTGCAGGAATTGGCACCACTGCAGCAAATGAGCTGCCGGTTGCCGGGCTTCATCGGGCCAGTCCCTCCGCCACTCTTGATAAGAGTTGAGGCTTTCGCTATTCGGTTATGCGGCTGTTTGCTGCCACGGCCGGACCGGAATCCGGCTGGCGTTGAGGACATAATAGCAACGGGTGCAAGTCCCTGTCAATGGGTTTGCGGCAAAAAAGTGGGGCGGCGGGCGCACAGCGCCGGAGTTCCCCGGGCCGGGCAGGGCAGGTAAGACGAAGCCGACAAATGACGGGCGGCCGGGGAGGGATCCCCGGCCGCCCGTGTGGGGGGTGGTGCCGCTCAGGTCCGGCTGATGGCCCGTATCAGGGGGAAGCCTGGGACAGGGGAGCGAGGTTCAGCCGGCCTGGGGCTGGGTTTTGTCCTGGTCAATGCCGAGCCAGCGGGCGATGGTGCGGCCAGGCTGCCACGGGGTGCCCACCTCATGCAGCAACCACCGGTCGAGGCCGTACCATCCGGCCACTTTCCACGCCAGCATGATCAGCACGGCGGCGGTGAACATCACCGGATTGGAGCTGACCGTGCCCGCCAGCATGAAGCTCATGTTCATGAAGGCGCCGAAGAAGGCGGCGATGGCGGTGAAGGCGCCCAGGATGAGCCCGACGCCCACCAGGATCTCGCCCCACACGACCAGCTTGGCGAACCAGGTGTAGTGGCCACCGTCCAGCAAGAACTGCAGGAAGCTCCGGTACCACTCGTACACGGCCGGCGCCGAGCCGCCCTCAGGGATCGTGGTCGCCCGGGTCAGGAAGCCCCGCAGCGAGGCGCCGGTTTCCATCCACGCCGGGTTGAACAGCTTGTGCCAGCCCGCTTGCAGCCACTGGTAGCCCAGCCAGATCCGCAGGATTGCCCACAGCCACGCGTACGACGGGGTGTGGAACAGCTTGTGGGCTAGGTTGGAACCACGAATCTCCATCATGGTGCGTCCCTCCTCACACACCGCTCAGGTGGTGTCCGCTTGCACTCTCATTATGCCGTCCACCGCCGCACGCCCGGCAGGTGAGGGTGTCCTCACTGCGCGGGGTCGCTGTCCCGCTGCGGGCGGGACATTTGCCCCTGACGCGCAAACCGGGGCCGGCTCGTGCCGGCCCCGGCGAGGGGGAAGCCAGCTCCCGGCGGTTTCCGCCGGCAGCTGCAGGTTGGTCGTGGGCATCCTGCGCGCCGTGCAGGGCGCCGGTGCCCGGGCAATCCAATTCCCAGACAATCCAATTCCCAGACAATCCAATGCCCAGGCAATCCAATGCCCAGGCAATCCAATGCCTGGACGACTAGGTGTCCAAACGATCAGATGTCAGGCGGGCGCTCGCCCACTTCGACCCGGGCCACGATCTCGCGGCCGTCCCGGATCACCGTGAACAGCAGCACGTCGCCCACCTTCATGTCGGAGATGGCCGCCAGGAAGTCGTCCATGCTCGCGATGGGCTTCCGGTTGACCTCGGTGATGACGTCATACACCCGCAGGCCCGCTTTGTCCGCTGCAGTGCCGGGGATCACCTCGACGACGATAATCCCCTGGCTCACCGGCAGCTGCAGGCGCTGGGCGACGGACTCGTCCAGCTGCGTGTAGCGGATGCCGATGAACGGCCGCACCACCATGCCGCGGTTGATCAGGTCGTCCAGGACTTCCTTGGCCGCGTTGATGGGGATGGCGAAGCCGATGCCCTGGGCCTGGGTGCTGACGGCCGTGTTGATGCCGATGGCCTCGCCCCGCAGGTTCAAGAGCGGCCCGCCGCTGTTGCCCGGGTTGATGGCCGCGTCGGTCTGCATCAGGTTGCGGTACCGGCGGGC
>DATCKT010000248.1:0-14418 GCA_036562195.1 Limnochordales bacterium | reverse complement strand
CTTGAGCACCATGCCCTGGGTCAACAGCCGCTCGAAGGGACGGGGGCTGCTGACCAAGCCCAGGTCCGCCAGCACCATCTGGAAGAAGCGGGAGTACATCAGGTGCAAGATCGCGTGCTCCACACCGCCGATGCATTGGTCCACCGGCATCCAGTAGTCGACCTTCTGCTTGTCGAAGGCCGCCGTGCTGTTGTGCGGGTCGCAGAAGCGCAGGAAGTACCAGGACGAGTCCACGAAGGTGTCCATGGTGTCGGTTTCCCGGCGCGCCGGGCCGCCGCAGCTGGGACACGTGGTGTTGACAAACTCCGCCTTGTCCACCAGCGGCGACTGGCCCGTCGGTTTGAAGGCCACATCCTCGGGCAGGAGCACGGGCAGCTGATCCTCGGGCACGGGCACCGTGCCGCAGCGGTCGCAGTACACGATGGGAATCGGGCAGCCCCAGTAGCGCTGCCGGGAAATGAGCCAGTCCCGCAGCCGGTACTGCACCCGGCGCCGGCCGATGCCCCGCCGCTCCACCTCGTCGGCGATGCGCTCAAGCCCCTCGCGGTTCGCCAGACCCGTGTAGGGGCCCGAGTTGACCATGACGCCGTCCTCCACGAAGGCCACCGTCATCGTGGCCGCGTCGGGCAGCTCGGCGCCGGGCGGCGCAATGACGACCCGCACGGGGAGCCCGTACCGGCGGGCGAAGTCCAAGTCCCGCTGGTCGTGGGCCGGCACCGCCATAATGGCGCCCGTCCCGTAGCCCATCAGCACGTAGTTGCCGATCCAGATGGGGATGTCCTCGCCGGTGAACGGGTTCACGCACCAGCGGCCGGTAAACATCCCGAGTTTCTCCGCGTCCTCCGCAGCGCGCGCGATCTCCCCCTGCCGGCGCACGTCCTCGATAAAGCGCTCAATGGCCGCCCGGTCGGGCGAATCGGCGATGAGCCGGGGCACCAGCGGGTGCTCCGGGGCGATGACCATGAACGTGGCGCCGTAGATGGTGTCGGCGCGTGTCGTGAACACGGCCAGCTCCTCGTCCATTCCCTTGATGGGAAACCGGATCTCGACGCCCGTGCTCTTGCCGATCCAGTTGCGCTGCATGATCTTGACCTTGTCCGGCCAGCCGGTCAGCTCGTCCAGCTCCGCCAGCAGCCGCTCGGCGTACTGGGTGATGCGGAGGAACCACTGCTCCAAGTCGCGCACGGTGACCGGCGTGTCGCAGCGCTCGCAGCAGCCGTCCACCACCTGCTCATTGGCCAGCACCGTGGCGCACTGGGGGCACCAGTTGACGGGCGCCCGCTTCTTTTCCGCCAGGCCGGCCTTGTAGAACTGCAGGAACAGCCACTGCGTCCAGCGGTAGTAGTCCGGGTGGCAGGAGGCCACCTCCCGGCTCCAGTCGTAGCTGATCCCCAACCGCTTCAGCTGCGCCCGCATATAGTTGATGTTGTCCCACGTCCAGGGGCTCGGGTGGATGTTGTGCTGGATGGCGGCGTTCTCGGCGGGCAGGCCGAACGCGTCCCACCCCATCGGGTGCAGCACGTTGAAACCGCGCATGCGCTTGTAGCGCGCCACCACATCCCCGATGGAGTAATTGCGCACATGGCCCATGTGCAGCTTGCCGGAGGGGTACGGGAACATCTCCAGGCAGTAGTACTTGGGCTTTGACGACTCCTCGCTGACCCGGTACAGCTCCTGTTCTTCCCAGCGCCGCTGCCACTTCCGCTCCACCGCGTCGAAGTCGTACGTGGTGGATCGCACCGTCGCCGTTCGCTCCATCTCCCTACACCTCGCTCATCAAAAAAGCGCCTTCCGTCCCGTTAGAGACGAAAGGCGCATACCTTCCGCGGTACCACTCTACTTGGCCGCGCACGCGGCCCCCTCTGCGGCACCCGGGTGCGGGTGCCTTCCCGCGCTAACGGGCGGGTCCCGGTTGCACCTACTGACCCCGGCCCCCCGTCGCCGGACGGCGCTGCCGCCCGCCGCGGACCAGGATGTTGGGCCAACGGCTCCGGGGTGAGTTTCAGGACGCCCTGGGTACCATCTCGCAGCAACCGATGGCTCTCTGAAACCCGGCCGCGCCCCTACTGGTCCCCTTCATGGCCGTTCACAATTTTCCTGTCCTGCTCGGATGGTGGATATAATGCTAGCACAGGGCTATTCGCGCTGTCAACGGCCCGCTTGGCCCCGTGACGCCGCCGGGCCCTTAGCGGGCCGCGAGCACCAGGTACCAGCCGACCCAGACCAGCAGGACCACCGTGAGTCCCACCAGCCACCCCGGCATCGGCGCATCGCCCGTCTCGGGCAGCACGGCCGTTTCTTCCTGCACTTGCCCGTCCCGTTCCATCCGCCTTCACCCCCATCCGGGTGCCCGCGCAGGCCGCCGCGGCGCTCATCAACCGGCTCGTCTCCCGTGCCTGCGCGAGCCGCGGCCGACCGCACGCCGGCCGATTAGAAGAACTCCGTCAGGTAGTGGTAAAACAGGCCATCCGCGCCCCAGATGGGCCAGACGGCGTTGGCCGTAGGCAGCAGCACCGTCACCAGCAGGACAAACCCGAGCACCACCAGGGAACCGAAAAAGATCGTGGCCACCGTCGGCCGCCGCATCCACCTTCACCTCCCGCAAGCCCGCGCGGGCCGCCCCGGCACCGTCCTCAGTGAGACACTCCCTTGGGCAATTCCACCGCCACCTGAGAATCCCTGCCCACCTCGGAACCGTGTAGGCCCGGGGTAAGCAGTTCCTGATACGCGCCCACCAGGCGCAGGGCCATCTCCCGCGCGCTGAGGGCCTCAGCCCGCGCCCGAGCCCGCGCCGCGCACTGCCGGTACTTGTGTTCATCCTTCAGCAAGGAAACCACCGCTTCGGCAAAGGCCGCCGGGTCCTCGGGCCGCAGCAGGCCCTGGACCCCGTTCTGCACCATGTCATGGGTGCCGGGGGCGTCGACCCCCACCACCGGCAACCCCGCGGCCATCGCCTCCAGGGTGGCCAGCCCCTGCGTTTCCGTGGTCGAGGCGATAACGAACAGATCCGCGCCGTGGAACGCCTGGATCACCTGTTCCCGCGCAAACGTGCCCGTGAAATGCACCCGCGCCGCCAACCCCGCCTCCCGGGCCAATCGCTCAAGGCGCGGCCGGTCGGGGCCGTCGCCCACCAGCACCAGGTGCACATCGTCCAAAGCCGCCCGCACGTGCTGGAGCGCCTCCAGCAGGAAGGCCACGTTCTTCTCCCGGCCCAGCCGCCCGACGAAGATCAGCACCCGCTCGTCGGGACCGATGCCGAGCCGCTCCCGCAGCCACCGCCGATCGCCGCCCTTGTAGTCGTCCACGGCAATCCCGGTCGGGATCACCTTAACCGGCTTGCCCGCGAGCCGGTAGGTGTCGACGATGAAATCCCGGATCTTGGGCGTCGGCGCGATGACCAGGTCCGCCCGCCGGCAGTAGCCGGCCACGTAGCGCAGCATGGCCTGGCGCAGCACCGTGCGCAGGCCCGGCGCGTAGTGAACGTACTCGTGGTACATGGTGTGGTGGGTAAACGCCAGCGGGATGCGACGGCGCCGAGCCAGCACGGCGGCCATGACCCCCATGACGAAGGGCGTGTGGGAGTGGATGATGTCGATGCCGAGCTGCGCCAGCAGGGCTTCCGCCTGCATGGAGATGGGCACGGGCACGGTAAATCCCCGGTAAGTGGGGACGGGAATCGACCAGAAGCGGAACACCTTGAGGGCCGGCGGGCGCTCGGGCTTGGCGGGCTGGCTGGCCGCACCGTGGTAGTAGCGGGGGCCGAAAATGTACACCTCATGTCCCAGCTCCAGCAGCTCGGCGCCGAAGGTGTCAATGGACCGCACGACGCCGCTCACGTAGGGCTGATAGCTGTCCGTGAACACCGCGATTTTCATCGGGGGGCCGGCCTCCCTCGACGTGTCCTCATCCATTGTACCAGAAGGCGCCGATTGTGAAAGGCCTTTCGCGGTGGTATAATAGCTGTGCGGCGGACCGCACGGTTCGCCCGTGCTGGGCGCGACAGGTGTGACGGATGGCCGCTGGCGGCCGTAGGGCCGCTAGAGGAAAGTCCAGACTCGGCTGCCGGCTTGCCGGCAGAAAGTTGGTGCCTGCCGCAAGGCAGGGCGGCGCAAGCCGACGGATGCGAAACCGGCCCTCGCGGTCGGGAGTAGCTATAAAAGGGCCATAGAGACGAGCCGCCCCGGCGACGGGGCGGGTGGAACGCGGTAACCCCCACCACCGAGCAACCCCAAATAGGCCCCGCAAGGGGCGGGTAGGGGGCAGCCTCCTCCGGAGGCCGTCCGGCCCAGGCCGGGCGAGATAGATGGCCATCAGAAACAGAATCTGGCTTACGGTCACACCTGTCCGGTTGCACGCTTCTGCCCGGCTCCTCGGCCGGGCGGAAGCGTAAATTTTTTACCGGTTCGGCCCTGCGCCCGCCGGCCCCTCGCCGGCGTCTTCCGCCCGGGCGCTCGACTGGCCCGCTTCCCCGCGGAACACGCCCTCACGCGCCGTGGGCCGCGTCGGCCAGGTAGAGCACGTACCCGGGCACGCCGGGCGACCGGTAGGCGTGGCGGGCCACGGCGGTGCCCGGGGCCGCCAGCGCCGTGCGGGCGATCTCCCGCGACAAGCCCATGACGGGCGTCAGCTGCTCCAGCTCTTCCCGGGACACGAAGCGGGCGTCCAGGATCTCGTCGCTCTGCACCCGCGGTTCGCCCTGGACGTAGTCCAACAGGAAGATGATGACCAGGTCCCCGCCCCGCTCCCGCAGGCCCAACAGGCCCCTCACCCGGCCCACGAGGCCCGTTTCCTCCTGAATCTCCCGCACCACTGCTTCAGCTAGGGTCTCGCCGGGTTTCACGTAGCCTCCCGGGACGAACCAATGGCCAGCCCCCTTGCCGTAGCGATTGTTGTACGCCTGCTGGACCATGAGGACGCGCCCTTCCCTCACCAGCGCGCCGCACACCCCAACGGCCACCGTCATCGTTCCCCGCCCTTCGCTTGGTTGATGGTCCGCCGACCGGCGGACCTCATGGCCTGCCCGCCGGCGGCACATCCTACGCCTGCAGCGGTGAGAAACCCGCCGCCGTTACTGCACCTGCGGGCGTCGTGATGCGTCCACGGGCGGGCAGGCACCGCTGCTGCCCGCGCCTTGGGCCTGAAGGGCCTACGCGCCGAACTTCTTCAGCCGCTGCCCGTGGGCCAGCATCAAGCCCATCAAGTCCCGCGAGCGGATCGAGCCCAGCGTGCCCCGGGCGCAGGCGGTTTCGCCGAAGCCCTCCACCCACGGGTTGGACCGGGCGAAGCGCGACCACAGCAGCGCCGGGACCGGATGCCAGCTGTGGCTCCGCATGGCCGCAGGCGTGGAGTGGTCGCCGGTGACCACCAGCACGTCGGGACGGAGCGCCATCAACTCCGGGATGAGGGCATCGACCGCCTCGATCTCTTGCACCTTGCGCTGGAAATCCCCGTCTTCGCCGGCCGCGTCGGTGCCCTTGACGTGGATGAAGAAGTAGTCGTAATCGGACCAGGCCTCGCGCAGCGCGGCCAGCTGGTCCGCGAGGCCCTTGCCGGCGGGCAGCTCCGTCATCCCCACCAGCTTGGCCAACCCCCGGTACATGGGGTAAACGGCCAGCACGGCGGCCCGCAGCCGGTACAGCTCCGCAAGACTCGGGATGGCGGGCAGCCGCCCGAAGCCCCGCAGCAAGATGGTGTTGGCCCGGGGCTCATCGGCCAGCAGCCGGTTGGCCTCGGCGATGAACTCGTTTACGATCGCGGCGGTGGCTTCCGCCTCGGGCGCGAGGGCACGGGCCGGCAGCGGCGGTTTCCCCGTGACCTGGGGGTCGGTGTCCGCCACCTGGTCCGAGAGCCCCTGGCCCCGCCACACGATGACCGCCCGGTACTGCATCTCGGGGCGGATGTCAATCTGCACCCCGGGCAGGCGGATCTCGCTCAGGCGCCGGCAGAGCCGCTCCGCCTCTTCAGTCGGGATACGGCCCGCCCGCCGGTCGGTGATGACGCCGTCCCGCATGGTGGCGAAGTTGACCCGGCAGGCCACGTCCTGCGGGCTCAGGTCCATGCCGACGCCCACCGCGGACAGCACGCCGCGGCCGATTTGGTACTGGACCGCGTCGTAGCCGAACAGGGACAGGTGCGCAGGGGCGCTGCCTGGGGTGACGCCGGGCGCGATGGGCGTGAGCAGGCCCACCGACCCTTGCCGCGCCAGGGAGTCCAGATTCGGCGTGCGGGCCGTTTCCAGTTCGGTGCGCCCCGTTTCGGGATGGGGCAAACCGCCCAGGCCGTCCATCACCAGGAGCACCAACTTGGTGTCGGCCGGGACGGCCAGCTGTTGCAGAAGCTCGATGGTCTCCATGGGAATTCTCCCCCTTTTGGGATATCATTTCTCCGGGACCGCCCCCAAGGCCTGCGCCGCGGCCGCGCAAAATGCGGCGCGCGGAGGACTATTGGCGCTCTTAGGCGAAAGTTTTTAGTTTGGGTTGCGTTTCTGGGGAGGACAAGCCTTGCTGCGCGTTTTGTGCATCGTCGCCGAGGCCCAGTTGCTGCCCGGGCTGCGCCGCGCCGCCGGCTTGCTGCGGCAGGCGGCGCCGGACTTAGGAATCCGGCTCGACGGCTTAACCTTTGATGAATGCGGCGCGTTGGGCCCGGAGGAGCTGAGCCGGCGCTTGGCCGCAGCCGACATCTTCATCGGCTCCATGCTCAACAGCGACCGCGAGGTCACCATGCTCGCCGAGCTGCTCCGCCGGCAGCGGCCGCCGGTGACCGTCGTGTTCACTTCCCAGCCCGAGCTGATGGCCCTGACCCGCATTGGGGCGTTTGACGCGCAGGCCCTGGCTGAGGATCCGGCGGCGCTGCGCGCCTTTACCCGGCGCCTGGCGGAAGCGGGCGCACCGGTGCCGCCCGCCCTGGCGGGGCTGTTGCCCGCGTTGCCCCGGTTGGGCTTGCGCTTGGGGCCGGACGCGCTCGGGGAGGCGTGGCCGTACGCCCTGGCGGGGGCCTACTGGCTCAACGCCTCGCCCGAAAACTGGCGGCGGCTGCTCATGCATCTGGCCAGCTGCCACCCGCGCTGGTGCGGCCGGTTTCAACCGGAGCCGCCCGAACTTTTTCCCGAGGTGGCCCTGTGGCACCCGCGGGCGAACCGGTACTTCACCGCCTACGCCGACTACCGGGCCTGGTACGACGGCTACCGGGCGGCGCAAGGAGCGGCGCCGGACGCGGGCGGCCGCCGGCCGGCCGTGGGCGTGATCGTGTTCCGGCAATACGTGACCGGCGGTGCGTGGCGGCACTACGAAGCGGTGATCACGGCGCTGGAGGGCCACGGCTTGGACGTGGTGGCCGGCTTCGGTGGCCTCGACCACCGCGCCTTGATCGACCGCTACATGCGCCCGGCCGGCATCGAGCTCTTGCTGAACCTGACCGGTTTCAACCTGATCGGTTCCATGGGGCGGCCCCAACCCGAGCAAGCCGTCGCGCTCCTGGAGGAGCTGGACATCCCCTACCTGGTCCCCTTCCCGCTGCTGTTCCAGACGGCGGCCCAGTGGGAGGCCGATCCGGTGGGGCTCGCGCCCATGCAGACCGCCCTGCAGGTGGTGCTGCCCGAGCTGGAGGGGGCCACCGAGCCCCGGGTGTTCGCCGCGAAGGGCGAGGACGGCGACTTCGTGCCGGAGCCGCATCTTGTGGAGGCGCTGGCCCGGCGCGTGCGGCGTTGGATCGATCTGCGCCGGAAACCGCCTCGAGAGCGGCGCGTCGCCCTTACCATCTTCAGCTTCCCGCCTGACAAAGGCAGCGTGGGCAGCGCCGCGTACCTGGACGTATTCCGCTCGCTGCACAACCTGCTGCGGGCGATGGCCGCCGCCGGGTACGAGACGACGGTGCCCGCCACGGCGGAGGAACTGATGCACTGGGTGCTGGGCGCCGACGAAGCCTTGCCGGGCGCACCCACCATCGCCGTCGCGGACACGTTGCCCGTTGAGGATTACCGGCTGTTGGTGCCCGCGCACGAGCGCATCGCGGCCAACTTCGGACCGGCCCCGGGTCTCATCGACGCGGACGAAAGGGGCTTGCGGATCCGCGGGCGGGTGCTGGGCAACGTCTTCATCGGCGTGCAGCCGGGGTTCGGCTATGAAGGAGATCCGATGCGGCTATTGTTCGCCAAGGACGCGACGCCGTCCCACAGCTTCGCCGCGTATTACGCCTGGCTGAACCACGTGTGGCGCGCCGACGTGGTGGTGCACGTGGGCACCCACGGGGCGCTGGAGTTCATGCCCGGCAAGCAGGTGGGGCTCACCCCCAGGTGCTGGCCGGATCTCCTGCTGGGAGACCTGCCCCACGTGTACTTCTACTCCATGAACAACCCCTCGGAAGCCACCATCGCCAAGCGGCGCAGCTACGCCACCACGGTGACCTACCTGAGCCCTCCCTTGCGGGAAGCCGGGCTCTACCGCACCTTGCGGGCGCTCGAGGACGCGGTCGCCGCCTGGCGCCATGCTCAAACCGAGGCGGAACGCGCCCGGGCGTGGGACGCCCTGCGGGCGCTGGCCCTCGAGGCGAACCTCGATGGGGAGGTGCCGCCGCCCGCGGGCGGGCAGCCCCCCGACGCCTACGTGGCGCGCCTGGCCGCCTACCTGCGCACCCTGGCCGAGCGGTTGATCCCCGTGGGCCTGCACGTGGCCGGCGAGCCGGTGGCGGATGAGGAAGCCGCGGAGTTCCTGTGGGCCGCCCTGCAGCATCCCCGGCCGGAGCTGGGGGTGCCCGGGCTGCCCCACCTCATCGCCCAGGAGCAGGGCTTGGACTGGGAAACCCTCGACGCCGCCGACCCGCGCCGCGAGGCGGTGCTGGAGCTCGGCCGGAGCACGGTCCGGCGCCTGGTGGAAGGCGTGGCCGGCCAGGCCAACGGCGCAGCGCCGGGCCACGGCGAAGGCTGGCAGGCCATCATCGGCTTTGCGGCCGACTTTCTCGCCCGGCTGCGCGAGGACCGGGAGATCCCGGCGCTGCTTGGGGCCATCTCGGGCCGGTACATTCCCCCCGCGCCCGGCGGCGACCCGGCGCGGATGCCGGCCGCGTTGCCCACCGGCCGCAACCTGCACGCCCTGGATCCCCACCGCATCCCGTCGCCGGCGGCGGTAGCCCGGGCGCGGCCGGTGGTCCAGCAGCTGCTGGAAACGCTCAAAAAGCGGGACGGGCGCTGGCCCGAAACCGTGGCCGTCGTCCTGTGGGGCACCGACAATATCAAGACCCAGGGCGAGGGCGTGGCCCAGGTCCTCGAGCTCATCGGCGTCCGGGTCTTGCCCGACAGCCTGGGCCGCATGACCCGCCTCGCGCTCATTCCCTTGGCGGAGCTGGGTCGGCCCCGCATCGACGTGGTGTTGTCCGTCTCCGGGATCTTCCGCGACATTTTCCCCACCGTCATGGAGCTGTTGGACCGGGCCGTGCGCCTTGCGGCCGCGGCCGACGAAGATCCCGAGGACAACTACATCCGCAAGCACGCCCTGGCCATCGCACAGGAGTTGAACCTGCCGCTGGAGGCGGCGGCCCGGCGGGTGTTCAGCAATGCCCCCGGTCATTACGGCACCGGCGTCAACCACCTGGTGGAGGCCTCCACCTGGGAAACCGGCGCCGACCTGGGGGCGGTGTTCCTGGAGCGCAAGGCGTACGTGTACGGCGACGGCGCCGCCGGCCAGGCCCAGGCGGCGCTGCTTGAGGCCTGCCTGAAGACGTGCGCGGCCGCGTTTCAAAACCTGGATTCGACGGAGATCGGCCTGGCCGACGTGGACCACTATTTCGAATACCTGGGCGGCCTGGCCGCGGCGACGCAAAAGGTGCGCGGCCAGGCCCCGGCGGCCTTTGTCGCGGATACCCTCGCCCCCCGCGCCCAGGTGCGCGCTCTCGCCGACGCGCTAAGACTGGAGGTGCGCACGCGCCTGTTGAACCCCCGCTGGTATGAGGGCATGCTGCGCCACGGCTACCAGGGCGTGCACGAGATCGCGACGCGGCTGGACAACACCTTCGGCTGGTCGGCGACGGCGGACGCCGTGGACAGCTGGGTGTACACCGCCGCGGCCGACACGTTCCTCCTGGACGATGGCATGCGGGAGCGCCTGCTGGCCCACAACCCCCGGGCGGTGCACCGGATGGCCAGCCGGCTGGCGGAAGCCCGGGCACGCGGCTTCTGGCAGGCGGATGACCACCGCTGGGCGAAATTGCAAGAGATCCTGGCCGACGCGGAAGATCGCGTCGAGGGGGTCGTGTAGATGCGGCTCAAGACCGCCGCCGGCGTGCAGCCTGTGTACCCCTTTACCGCCATCGTCGGGCAGGACGCGCTGCGGCTGGCCCTGGTGCTGGTGGCCGTCGACCCGTTGATCGGGGGCGTGCTGGCCATGGGCGACCGCGGGACGGCCAAGTCCACGGCCGTGCGGGCGCTGGCGCGCCTGTTGCCGCCCATCCCCGTCGTGGCCGGATGTCCCTTCCGCTGCGATCCGGGCCGGCCCGACGAGTGGTGCAGCCTCTGCCGGGAGCGGGACGCCCGGGGCGAGGAGCTGGCGACCGAATGGCAGCCGATCCCGGTGGTGGACCTGCCCCTGGGCGCCACCGAGGACCGCGTCGTCGGCAGCCTCGACATCGAAGCCGCGCTGACCCGCGGGGAAACCGTCTTCGCCCCGGGTCTTTTGGCGCGGGCCAACCGCGGGTTTCTGTACATCGACGAAGTCAACCTGCTGGACGACGCCTTGGTCGACCTGCTCCTGGACGTGGCGGCCAGCGGCGTCAACGTGGTGGAACGCGAGGGCGTCAGCCTGACGCATCCGGCCCGGTTTGTGCTCATCGGCTCCGGAAACCCGGAGGAAGGCGACCTGCGGCCGCAGCTGTTGGACCGCTTCGGGCTGTTTGTGCCGGTGGCCACCATCACCGACATCCCGCTGCGGGTGGAGATCGTCCGGCGGCGGGATGCGTTCGAACGTGACCCCCGCGCCTTCGCGGCCCGTTTCGCCGCGGCCGAAGAAGACTTGCGGGAACGGATCGTCGCCGCCCGGCAACGGCTGGCGGACGTGACGGTGCCGGACGAGATCCGCGCGGCCGTGGCGCGGCTCGCGGCCGAGCTGGGACTGGCCGGCCACCGCGGCGAGCTGTGTTTGATCCGGGCAGCGCGGGCCTTCGCCGCCCTGGGCGGCCGCACCGCGGTGACGGCCGCGGACGTGGCCGGGCTCGCCCCCCTCGCCCTCAGCCACCGGCTGCGGCGCGATCCCTTGGACGAGCTGGATTCGGGCGATCTGGTCAGGCAAGCGGTAGCCCGGTGCCTGCCCGGCGTGGCGCCTGAGCCGCTTGCGTTCCCGCCCGCATAAGGATGTGATCCCATGCTGTTGGCCATCGATCTCGGCAATACCAACATCTGCTTCGGGCTGTACCGGGGCGAGCAGCTGCTGCGCACCTGGCGGCTGTCCACCGATTTGCGCCGGACGTCGGACGAGTACGAAATCCAGATCGACAACTGGTTCCAGCGGGCCGGCCACTCCCCCCTCGAGGTGGACGCCGTCGTCATCGGCAACGTGGTGCCGCCGCTTGAGGCCCGGTTCGAACAGGTGGTGCGCCACCTGTTCAGGGTCGAGCCCTGGTCCGTCAGCGCCCGCAACGGCCACACGGGCCTGGAGCTGAAGGTGGACCATCCCCTGGAGGTGGGCGCGGACCGCATCGCCAACGCGGTGGCGTGCTACCAGCGCTACGGCGGTCCGGCCATCGTGGTGGACATGGGCACCGCGACCACCTTCGACGTGGTCTCCGCGGCCGGGGAGTATCTGGGCGGCGCCATCGCCCCGGGCGTCCAGATCGCGGCCGAGGCGCTGTTTGAGCGGGCGGCCAAGCTGCCGCGCGTGGACCTGGCGGCCCCGCCGTCGGCCATCGGACGCAACACCGTCCACGCGATGCAGGCGGGGACGGTGTTCGGCTACGCTGGGCTGGTGCAAGGCCTCATCGACCGCATCAAGCAGGAGCTGGGCGCGCCTGCCCGGGTGATCGCCACCGGCGGCCTCGCGGAGGTGGTGGCCCGCCACGGGGCAGCCTTTGACGCCATCGATCCCAACCTGACCCTGGAAGGCCTGCGCATCCTGTACCTGCTCAACCACCCCGACTACCAGCCGCTGCACCCCGCGCACGGAGGCTTGAACGCATGAGTCCCCTCCCGCTGGCCGGCAAGACCATCGTGCTGGGCGTCTCGGGCAGCATCGCCGTGTACAAGGCGGCCGACTTGGCCAGCCGGCTGGTGCAGTTGGGCGCGCAGGTGGACACGGTCATGACCCGGAGCGCCGCCGAATTCGTCCGTCCCCTCACCTTCCAGGCCCTCACCCACCGGCCGGTGGTCACGGACATGTTTGACCCGCGCTCGGAGATCGGCATCGACCATGTGGCCTTGGCCAAGCGGGCGGACGCGGTGCTGCTGGCGCCCGCCACCGCGCAGCTGATCGCCCGCCTGGCGCTGGGTCTCGCCGACGATGCGGTGACGGCCACGGTGCTCGCGACGGGGGCGCCCGTCATCGTCTGCCCGGCCATGGAAACCCGCATGTACCAGCACCCGGCGACCCAGGCCAACCTGCAGCGCCTCAGGGAATGGGGCGCCGTCGTGGTGCCGCCGGCCGCCGGGCGCCTGGCTTCGGGCGAAGAGGGCATCGGGCGGCTCGCGGACCCGGGAACCATCATCGGCACCGTGCGCTGGGTGCTGGGCCGCACGGGCGATCTGGCCGGCCGCCGCATCGTGGTGACGGCGGGCGGCACACGGGAAGCCGTCGACCCGGTGCGCTACATCACCAATCGCTCTTCCGGCAAAATGGGCCACGCCCTGGCCGCGGCCGCGCGGGACCGGGGCGCCCGGGTGACGCTCATCACCACCGTCGCGCCCGACACGGATACCGCGGTGGGCGTCGAGGTCCAGCGGGTCAACTCCGCCCTCGAGATGCTGGCGGCGGTGGAGCGCGCGGTTTCCGAGGCCGACGCGCTGATTATGGCGGCGGCGGTGGCCGACTACCGCCCCGAGACGGCGGCTGAGGAAAAGATCAAGAAGGGCGGCGCCGACGCTTGGGAGTTGCGCCTCGTCCGCAACCCGGACATCCTCGCGTCGGTGCGGGGCCCCTTTATCAAGATCGGTTTCGCCGCGGAAACCAGCGACGTGCGGGCCAACGCGTTGGCCAAGCTCCAGGCCAAAGGCTTGCACATGATCGTGGCCAACGACGTCACCGAGCCGGGGAGCGGGTTTGAAACCGACACCAACCGGGTGACCATCTACCACGCCGGCGGACAAGCGGAAGAACTCCCCCTTCTTCCCAAGGCGGACGTGGCCCACGCGATTTTGGACCGGCTGGTGCGCCTTCTCGGCTGAGGGGCCAAGCCCGGCAGCCCAGCCCGCCAACCTGGGTCGCCATTAGGTCAGGAGCGGGGCCGGCCGCCCCGGCCCCTGAATCCGCCTCGTGTCGTCATCGGGCCTACCGGATCACTCCTGGGCGATGGAACGCGCCGCGGGCAGCCCGCCGGCCGGCTCCGCCTGCTGGGCGGAGCGGACGATGGCCAAGGCCAGCGCCTCCGCGGCCGCTGCCCCGACCATGGCGATCTGCTCCATCTCCGCCGCGCGGCTCGCGGGCCGCTCGCCCGTGCGGCCGGTGGCCAGGGCAAACACGGTGTCCCCGTCCCACGGGGTATGGGCCGGATAGACGGCGCGGGCAATCCCGTCGTGGGCCATCTGCGCCACCCGGTGCACCGCCTCTTTGGACAAGGGCAAATCCGTCGCGACCACGGCGATGACGGTGTTGCCGGCCGGGAAGCCGCCCCCGAAACGGGCCGGGCGGGTGAGGAACGACCGCTGCTCCCGGTCGTAGGCGCCGGCCACGATGCGACCCGTCAGCGGGTCCACGATGTCGCCCAGAGGGTTGCTAATCACCAGCGCCCCCACCGTGCCGCCTCCGGGAAGGCGAACGGAGCTGCTGCCCAGGCCGGCCTTCATGGCGTGGCGCATCCCGGCCCACTTGCCCGCGCTGGCGCCTGCCCCGGCCCCCACGTTGCCTTCCGCCACGGGGCCGTCGCTGGCCGCCGCGGCCGCGGCGTATCCCTCCGCCGGGCCCGGGCGCCGGCGGGGATTGCCGATGGCCAGGTCAAAGATGACCGCCGCAGGCACGATGGGCACCGGCAGCACGCCGGTGTCGAAGCCGACGCCCCGCTCCTCCAGCCAATCCATGACCCCCGCCGCGGCGGCCAGCCCAAAGGCGCTGCCGCCGGCCAGGAGGATGGCGTGCACCCGCTCCACGAGGCGCCCCGGCGCCATGAGGTCCGTCTCCCGGGTGCCGGGGCCGCCGCCCCGCACGTCCACGCCGGCCACCGCGCCCTCTTCGCCGCACAGCACCACCGTGCAGCCGGTCAGGGCCTCCCTGTCGGTCCAATGTCCCACCT
>DATCKT010000246.1:0-5884 GCA_036562195.1 Limnochordales bacterium | reverse complement strand
GGACGAGGTGGAGCGCTTCATCCGGCAGCTCCACCCGCAGCCGGATGAAGCGCTCCACCTCGTCCGGATGGTTTTCCCGGAACGCCGCCGTTGTGCCCCATTCCAACGCCTGGCGGTAGATCTGCTCGAGGGTCAGCCCCGCCACGTTCAGCCGCTCCCGCCACATCTCCGCCGTGGCCTGCAAGTATTCCGGCCCTCCGGGGTACGTGCCCACCAGGACGAGCCCGTGGACCCGGTCGGGATAGGAGAGGGCGAACTCCTGGGCGATGAGGCCGCCGAGAGACAAGCCGAGGATATGGGCCCGAGCGATCTGGAGGTGGTCCAACAGCCCGGCCACATCCTGCGCCATCTGGGCGATGGTGTAGTCGCCGTAGGGCTGGTCCGAACGGCCGGCGCCGCGATTGTCCAGCACGATGACCTGGTGGCGGGCGGCAAAGGCCGGCACCTGGGGGTACCAGGAGGTGGCCGGCACGCCGAGGCCTTGGATGAGCACCAGCGGCGTCCCTTGGCCGTGGACTTCGTAGTACAGCTCGATGTCTCCGATGCGGGCTTTGGGCATGATGGACCAACCCCCTTGCCGAGTGATGCGGTCATGCGCCGCACGCGATGGTGAAATCCGACCCAGTTCTCACCTCGGGGCAGACAAAAAGGGCACGGCCGCGCCGCGGCGCACCCCTTCGACGCCGTACAGGAGAAACGCGGCCAACGCGCGCACCACGTCCGGCAGCTCCACCCGCACGGTGTCGGACCCCGCGTCCGGCGCGGCGCCCGGCCACAGCACCCAGCGCAGGCCGCTGATGTGGCCGATCCCTAAGAGCGCGTAGGCCAGCGGTTCCGAAGCCAGGGGCCGCACCGTGCCGGCCTCGACCGCGGCGGCCAGGGCCGGACCGTAGGGCTCCGCCAAGCGCGTGTAGTACCAGCGGCCCACGTCTTCGTCCACGAACTCCGCTTCCCGCACGATGCGGTAGATGCTGCCCCGGCCGTGCAGCCACTGCAAGAACGCGGCCAGGCCCAGCACCTCCACGTGCCGGCGGTCCGCGGCGCCGGCCGTGGCTTGCCGCACATGGCGCCTGAGCCGCCGGTTGATGTCGTGTACCAGCTCGCGCAGGATCTCCACCTTGCCGGGGAAGTGGACGTAGAAGGTGCCCTGGGCGACTCCGGCGAGGCGGGTGATGTCGGCGATCTGGGCATGGAAAAAGCCGAGCTCGCCAAAGCACTGCTGCGCTGCCGCGAGCAGCCGCCGCCGGGTGCGCTCGCCCGCAGTCTCATCCCGGACGGCCCCATCCCGCTCAAACCCCGCGTCTTCGCTGGGGTCCGGCGCGAGGGAGGGCCACGGCACCGGCGCCAACGGAGCATCGGTGCTCAAGCCCCGGGTGGCGAAGTCCACCGTGGCGGCGATGACCTCGGCGGGCACCGGCCGGTTTTCCCAGATGATGTAGCGGGTGCCCAGCATATACGCGCCGCCCAGCAGGGCGAAGGGAATCGCCGCCCGGGCCGCTGCCGTGGTCTGGTCGTCCGGGCTGAACAGGTGCTCTTCCAGCCGGCGGGCGAGGCGATGATACACCCGCACGGGCAGCTCCAGGCGCACGAATTCGGCTTCCCGGAAAATCTGGTACATGGCCCGGTGTTCGCCTACGTAGGCGTAAAACGCGGCCAGCGCGCGGTGCAGCCGGTCCTCCACGGTGCCTCCACGCTGCAGCGCCGCGGCCAGCACCCGCTCCAGCTCCTCGCCGAGGCGCTCCGCCAGGTGCAGAAACACCTCGTCCTTGTCGTGGAAGTAGCGGTAGAAGGTCCCGTTGGCCACCGCCGCCCGCCGGCAGATCTCGGCCACCGAGGCGCGGTGGTAGCCCCGCTCTTCAAAAGTTTGCTGGGCGATCTCCAGCAGGCGTGCCCGGGTTTCCCGGCCGTCACGCCGCGACGGCAGCGGTTTCATCGTGGTCACCTCACGGCGCGTCCCATCAGCCATTCGGTGCCGCCACGGCGATTTCCTGTCCTTTCGTCCCGCCGGGCGCAGGGCGCGGCGGGCGCACGGCCAGGAGCCCGCCGCGCCGCATGAGGAGCACCCGGAAGCCCACGCAATTTTTCGACGAAAATGCTGTCATTAGGCAGGAGTTGTCGAGACAGCGTGGAAAAACATCTGTCACTAATCGTATTTGATATATGACGAGGGAGCGACGGCCGATGCCGTTCATCGAAGTGATGGTGTACGGCCAGCGCTTGACGCCCGAGCAGCGCAACCAGCTGTTCCACCGCGTGAATGAAGAAGTGAAACGCATTCTGGCCACTTCCGACGGGCGGGTGCGCATCGCGCTGTGCGAGAGCGCCGCGGAGAACTTCTTTGCCGGTGCTAATCCCGCGGTGACCGATCGTATATGAGATAAGAGACCGTCGCGGGCGCTTGGAAACCGATGCGCCGCCGTCCGGGACGCACGCGGCAAGGCCCGGGGAGGGGCGCCGGCCGCCGGCACACGCAGCCGGGGTTGGAGGCGCCGCGGGTGCCGCCCTTGGCCCGCCCGAACCGGGGGGAGCGGGCCGGTCGGGCGCAGCGGTTTCACAGTTTACGACTCAACCTGAGGAGAGGCGTTTCACCGATGGACCAGGCCGCGATCCGACAGGCCATCGCCGACTCCCGCCGTCACCGCACGCCCCGCGGTTCTTTCGCCGCGGAGGCGCCCTTGCCGCTTGAGACCGCCTACGAGGTGCAGGTGGCCATGGCCAGGGAGCGGGAGGCGCAGGGGGATGCCATCATCGGGTACAAGCTGGGCCTGCTGAGCCCCAGCAAACAGCAGCAGATGGGCGTCTCGGAGCCCATCCTCGGGCATTTGCACCGGTCCATGGCCATCAACCCCGGCGAGCCGGTGGTGGCCGGCCGGTTTATCCAGCCCCGGGTGGAGCCTGAACTGGCGGTGGTGTTCGCCCGGGACGTGGGCGCGGGCGCCCGGCGGGAGCAGGTGCTGGCGGCCCTGGACTTCGCCCTGCTGGTGGTGGACGTGCTGGACAGCATCTACGCGGGCTACAAGTTCACCGCCGGCGACGTGGTGGCCGACAACGCCTCCGGCGGCGCGGTCATCCTGGGCGGGCGCCCGCTGCCGGTGGACGTGCTCCTGAGCGCCGGCGGCCACCGCCTGCGCCTGACGGTGGACGGGCAGAAGTGGCAGGAAGGCGCCTTGACCGAACTGGGCGACGCGGCCGGCTGGACCGCGTGGGCGGTGGACAAGGCCGCGAGCTTCGGGCGCGGTGTGCGCCGGGGCGACCTGCTGCTGCTCGGCGCGCCGTGCGCGGCCGTGGCCCTGCCGGCGGCGGGCGCCGTGGTCGCCGAGGGGCCCCTGGGAACGTCGCTGGTCGCCGCCGTGGTGTGAACCGCGCCGGGCTCTCTACGGCGTGTCGCCTCACGGGCCGCCCATGGCCGCATGGGCATGCCGCTGGGTGCACAACGCCCCGCGCGCTAGGAGGAAGCAGCCATGAACTTCGAGATCAAGCACTTCATCAACGGCGAGTTTGTCGACGGCGGATCCCGGTTTCCGGTGAACTACCCGGCCACCGGGGAGCAGATTGGGACGGCGCCGGCGGGCGGCGAGGAGGAGATCAACGCGGCGGTGGCCGCGGCCCGCAAGGCCTTCGCCACCTGGGGGCGCATGAAGCCCTCGGAGCGGCGGCGCATCCTGCACCGGTTCGCGGACGCGATCCTCGCGGCCGGCGAGGAGCTGGGGCGCCTGGAGACGCTGGACGTGGGGCGGCCCATCCGGGACAACGGCCGCATGTACATCGAACGGGCCGCGGCCAACATCCGCTTCTTCGCCGATTTCGCGGCCATGCTGCCCTCGGAAGCCTACCCCATGGAAAACGGCTACATCAACTACGTGCTGCGCCACCCGGTGGGCGTGGCCGGGCTCATCACGCCGTGGAACGTGCCGCTGCTCCTCGAGACGTGGAAGATCGGCCCGGCGCTGGCCTTCGGCAACACCGTGGTGCTGAAGCCCGCCGAGTGGACGCCCCTGGGCGCGTGGAAGCTGTCGCAGCTGGCCCAGGAGGCGGGCCTGCCGCCGGGCGTGTTCAACGTGGTGCACGGCTTCGGGCCCGACAGCGCTGGCGAGTTCCTGACCCGCCACCCCGACGTCAACATGATCTCCTTCACCGGCGAAACCACCACCGGCCAGATCATCATGGCCAACGCCGCGCCGACGCTCAAGCGGCTCTCCTTTGAGCTGGGCGGCAAGGGCGCCAACATCATCTTCGCCGACGTGGACCTGGAGCGGGCGGTGGAGGTGTCGGTGCGGGCCGGTTTCTTTAACCAAGGCGAGTTCTGCTTGGCCGGGCCGCGGGTGTTCGTGGAGCGGAGCTTGTACGACCGGTTCCTCGAGGCCTACGTGGAGCGGGTGCGGGCCATCCGGGTCGGCGACCCCATGGATCCGGAAACGCAGATGGGCGCTTTGATCAACCACGAGCACTTGGACCGGGTGATGGGCTTCGTGGAGCGGGCCGTCAAGGAAGGCGCGCAGATCGTCACCGGCGGCAGGCGGCTGGAGCTGCCCGGGGCGCTGCGGGGCGGCAGCTTCATGGAGCCCACCGTGATTGTGGGCGTGGGGCCGCAGGACGAGATTTGCCAGCGGGAAGTGTTCGGCCCGGTGGTGACGGTGGCGCCCTTCGACGACGAGGCGGAGGTCATCAAATGGGCCAACGGCACGCAGTACGGCCTGAGCGCGGTGGTGCAGACCAGGGACGTGCACCGGGCGCACCGGGTGGCCGCGCAGCTCCAGGTGGGCACCGTGTGGGTCAACGACTTCTTTGTGCGGGACCTGCGGGTGCCCTTCGGCGGCATGAAGTTCAGCGGCATCGGGCGCGAGGGCGGCCACTACAGCCTGGAAGTGTTCACGGAAGCCACCAACATCTGCATAGCCGTGTGACGGCGGCCGCTCATGGATGGCCCGCGGCGCCGGCTGTTGGCGCCGTTGGCCAGGGCGCTGCCCGGGGTCGAGCGCGGCACTGATGGAGAGGGAGCACCGGGTGCGGCGCACGCCTGCCGCAGGCGGAACGTGCGGCAGGCGGCGGCGCCGCCGGCGCAGTGGAGGGATGAACCCGTGGAGCTGTCCATCGCGGATCTGGCACAGCAGCTGGAGGAGGCCTGGCAAACGCGCCGGCCCATCGCACCGCTGCACGAGAGCCACGGGCTTGAAGACGTGGAAGCGGCCTACCGGATCCAGCAGGCGTGGGTGGCCGGGCGGCTGGCCCAAGGGGATACCATCGTCGGCCGGAAGGTCGGCCTCACCAGCCGCGCCATGCAGGAGCAGCTGGGCGTGAACGAGCCGGACTACGGGACGCTGCTGGAAAGCCTGGCGCTGCCGGCGCCCGGCGGGATCGCGACGGTGCCGGTGAGCCGGTTCATCCAGCCGCGGGTGGAGGGCGAGATCGCCTTCCTCCTTAAGGAGCCCTTGAGCGGGCCGGGCGTGACCGTCGTGGACGTGTTCCAGGCTACGGAGGCGGTCGCGGCCGCCATCGAGATCATCGACAGCCGCATCCGGGACTGGCGCATCCGGCTGGTGGACACGGTGGCCGACAATGCGTCGTGCGGGGCCTTTACGCTCGGGCCGTGGTGCACCCGCTGGCGCGATCTGGACCTGGCCTTGGCGGGCATGACGCTGTATGTCAACGGGCGGCTGGCGTCCGTCGGCACGGGCGCGGCCGCGTTGGGCCATCCGGCTCTGTGCGTCGCGTGGCTGGCCAACAAGCTGGGCAGCCTGGGCCAGCGGCTGGAAGCGGGCGACGTGATCCTGCCCGGCTCTCTGGGGCCGGCGGTGCCCGTGGCCGCCGGGACGCTGGCCCGGGTGGAGATTGGAGGCCTCGCGCCGGTGGCGGTCTACTTCACGGACTAGAGGCCGCACGGACT
>DATCKT010000012.1:0-2565 GCA_036562195.1 Limnochordales bacterium | reverse complement strand
GAGGATCAAGAGGCCCACTGCCAATGTTGTGCGCCGGTTCCCGCCGCCCATGGCCGCTCACTCCAACAGCCGGCAGCCCGCCGGGTCGATCAAGAGGTCGAGTTCTTGGCCTTCGTGCACGTCAAGCCCGGCGGCCAGCCGCACCGTCAGCGGGGTGTCCTGCGGGCCTGCGGCCACCTCGGCGTCGTAGTGCTCGCCCAGGAAGATCAAAGACCGGATCCGGCCACGGAATCGGTTGGCCGCGGCGGCTTCCGCGGCTGGGCCGGGATCGGGCATGAGCTCGGGCATGAGCGCGGGCATGGGCTCGGGCCGGATGGCGTCGGTGCGGATGTATACGGTGGCCCGCTGCCCGGGGACCATGTCCGGGCGCCCTTCGCACAACAACTCCCCCAGCGGAGTGCGCACCCGGGTCCACGGCGCCTCGTGCGCCAAAACGGTGGCTTCAAGGAAGTTGGTGCCGCCCAGGAATTCCACCACAAAGCGGGTCTTAGGGCGGAAGTAGATGTCCTTGGGGCTGCCGGCCTCCACGATGGCGCCATCCTTCATCACCACCACCAGGTCCGACAGGGCCAGCGCTTCGTGGCGGTCGTGGGTCACATACAGCGCGGTTAGGCCCAGTTGCGTCAGGAGCCGGCGCAGGTCCCGGCGGGTTTCCTCCCTGAGCTTCGCGTCCAGGTTGCTCAAAGGCTCGTCAAACAGGATGATCTTCGGTTCCGAAACCAGTGCCCGGGCCAGCGCCACTCACTGCTGCTGGCCGCCGCTCAAGGCCGTGGCTGGCCGCCGCTCAAAACCTTGCAGCTGGACGAACGCCAGCGCCTCCATGACCCTTCGCCGGATCTCATCCCGGGGAAGCCGGCGGGCTTCCAAGGGGTACGCTACGTTTTCGAACACCGTCATGTGCGGCCAGATGGCGTACGTCTGAAACACCATGCCAACGCCCCGCTGATCCGGGGGGACGGACGTGCGCACCGCGCCGTTGCCCGACCAGACCACCCGCTCACCAAAGGCGATCTCGCCGCTGTCGGGGGTTTCCAGGCCGGCAATGCAGCGCAGAAGCGTCGTCTTGCCGCAGCCGCTGGGGCCCAACAGCGTCGTCACGCGGTTGGCAGGCACCGTCAGATTAATGTCCCGCAGGGCCGTCACTTCGCCGTCGGCGGAGCGAAACGTCTTGCGCACATGGCGGATGTGGATGTCCATGCTGCAGCCTCCCAAGGACACAAGGGGACCCGAGGCCGGGCCGCGGGTCCCGCGTGGGCCTGCGGAGCTTCATCCATCAATGGAAGTACCGCGACAGCTCCTGCGCCCAGTACTCCAACTCTTCGTCGGTCATGTCGCGCAGCGGCAGCACCTGGGCCTGGTCGATGCCGTCGATGGGCGGGTAGACCCCTTCGTGGAGCACGTACTCGCCCACGTCCCGGGCCAGGATCTCCTGGGCTTCCTTGCTTAGCCAGTAGTCGATGAACAGCCGCGCCGCGTTTGGGTGCGGAGCGCCGGCCGCCAAGGCGATGCCGCGCGTGGTGCCGAACATGGGCTCCTTGACCCGCGCCCAGTCCAGCGGCGCCGGGGCCAGGGTCACGATGTACTTGGGCATGGAGATGCCGATGAGCGCCTCACCGGACGCGATGGGCCCGGGCGTCGGGCCGAAGGAGGCGACGAACATGGGCTCGTTGGCCGCCAGGCCTCGGATGAAGTCCCACCACGCCTCCTCGGAGCCGAACACGTTGTTTTCCTTAAGGCCCACGAGCCACTGCACCGTGGTCGCGTGGCCGCTGGGGTCGGGCATCACGATGCGGCCGCGCCACTTGGGGTGGGTGAGATCCATGTAGCTGGTCGGGACGTCCTCGGGCGCCACCAGGTTCTTGTTGTAGATCAACGCGACGTACTCGATGCCAAAGACCTGGATGTAGCCCTCAGGATCCTGGCTCCACTCTGGGTAGGCGTCGGCCGCCGGCGAACGGTACGGCGCCAGCACGCCCGCATCCTTGAGAATCTTGAGCAGGGGCACCGGTCCTTGCAGCACCGAGCCGCGCACCCGGCCCGTCTGGTGCTCGGTCAGCACCGTGGGGGCGAAGTTGGTGGTGGCCATGCGGGTGTAGAGGGCCTCGATGCCGTACTTGGCTTGAAACGCTTCCAGGATGGGCTCGATCGCGGTGATGTTGGCGTAAAAGTCCACTCGGCCTTCAGCCTGGGCCTGGCGCACCAGATCGCCTGAGGCCTGGCCCATCACCTGCGCCGCCGCCAGCACGGCCAGCACCGCGGCGACGGCCAACAGTCGTCGGAACATCCTGCATCCCCTCCCCGAACCGATTGGTCTTGAACGGCCGGCTCTTCTGCATTATTGGATCTTTTGCGCGGCGCCGGGACTTCCTGCCCGGGGACCGGTGCCGGGGTCTGCAGGGAACGCCGGTGCGCGGCGAAGCGGCGGCGCTGGTTTCCGGGAAGGAATCGCCCGCGGCGACCCGGAAAAATGGGTTCCAAACCGACCGGCTGCCGGCTTCGGAGCGGGGCCCGCCTGAGGGGCAGGCGCCGGGTCCGAAGGATGGAGGGAGATGACATGCAAGGACG
>DATCKT010000221.1:0-1521 GCA_036562195.1 Limnochordales bacterium | reverse complement strand
AGGCTGGCCGCCGGGCGGGGGATCTCGGCAGCGGCGAGCACCTCGACGGCAGGGCCGCGGAGGGTGCGCAGCGCGACCGAGCGGCCCTCCTCCTCACCGACGAACTCGTGGACGGCGGCTTCGATCCGGGCCTGGGTCTGGGTGGTCCCCATGGGCACTCCTCGTGACGGGATGAGCTGCACTCTCAGGCTCAGAGGGCGCTGGTGGTCCGGCGCCGTGGCGGCGACACCGGCCAGGCCGCCCCCGCCGAGCAGCCGGCGAGCGGTTCTTCACCCGCACAGCCCACCTGCTCCCACAGCGCGTCCCCGCTGCCGGCGGGACCGGGAGCGGCTGGCGCGCTTGCTTTGCCGCAGCGGCCCTTGCCCGGAGGATGCGGGCTTGCGGGAAGCCGCCCACGGCCTGGGAGGTCTGGAGTGGCGCTCGGCCTGCGGCGCGCTCGATCGCGCCTGGGACAGCTCGGCGTTGGCGGAAGGCCACCGGGCAAGGGTTGTGCTGGGAAGCGACCGGGAAGCGCGGGAGGGTTCACGGCTACCGCTGTTTCCAACTCCGAAGGCGGTTCAGGGACGGCCGCAGGAAGCGCGGCGGCAAGACGCCCGCGCGCCAGCAAGGGCTTGTGCGCGCGCGAGCTTCTGACCCGATGCAGAGCAACCGTTGCTGCGCGGTGTGCTTTCAAGCTTTCTTGCAGCCTTGGCGAGCCGGACGGGTTGCTGTTGGGGGTGGCTGGCGTCACCGGCTGCGGGCGCGGTTCCTGCCAACCACGCGCTGGGCGGCGTGCCGGCGCGCGGACCCCAAGCCCGCGGGCTTTCAAGGATCCTTGAAGAGTTACCCACAGGGTTTATCCACAGGGCAGTGGATAGCGTGTGGATCGGGTGGGCGGGAGGCGCCCGTCGCGCCCGTGCCGGCCCCTCCACATAGCCATCTACCTGCGGCAACGCTCCTCCGCGCCGCGGCAACGGAACCAGCGGGGAGCAGCCTCTTTCCACAGCCTGTTATCCACAGCTATTGACAGCCTGCTCCGCCGGGTCTGGACAGCTACGCCTCCAGCAACCGCACCACCTTTCTGTGGGGATACCACCGCTACCCACTGATCGTGCGCACCGTGCGCGCAAGCGAGCTGCCGCCGCCACCGCGGCTTCGTACGCTTATGGAGGCGGTGGGTGGCGGGGCCGTGGCGTCCCCGGGGATGGGTGCTGGTCGTCCCGCCACCCACCGCCAGCCTGCACGACCGCTCACCACAGGAACGGCGGACCAGCCGGCCCTGGCATCCCCACCCCGCCCTGCGCTGGCCCGTTCCCGACCGGTAGGTCCCAGCAGGCGCTCCCCCCATCGCTCCTGGCAAGGCGCCAACGCACCGGTGGAGTGGGTGGCCGCGGGCCGGGGCGGGCCGGCAGCACGCCAAGCCCGCCCCGGCCACCCCAGGCGTCCGGGCGCCAGGTCAGGAACCCTCCCACGACCGCCACCCCCCACCCGGAAGCCGGCGGCGAGCCAGCACCTCATCCACCGCCCCCTCCGGATCCGGAT
>DATCKT010000199.1:0-2698 GCA_036562195.1 Limnochordales bacterium | reverse complement strand
CCCCAGGGGCGTGGCCGTTCAGGCACGCCGGCGCCGCAAACGGCCGATGGTGTTACCGCCGATGGTAAATTGACCCAGTAGCGCCGAAGTAGATTTGACCCACCCCCAGCGGGGAACCGATAACCGGCTCTGACTTCCGGGAAGGAGGAGCCGGCCCGATGCTGGGAGGTAGGGACGTGAAGGCGATCTACGAGCTGCACGGGCAAGGCCATTCGGTGCGGGCGATTGCCCGGCAGCTGGGCGTGTCGCGGAACTCGGTGCGGAAGTACCTGCGAGCCCCCGGGCTGCCAACGCCGGCGCCGCGGCGGCCGCGGCCCTCGGCGCTGGACCCGTACAAGGACTACGTGCGGGTGCGCCTGGCGGACGGGGTGGACAACTGCGTGGTGCTGCTGCGCGAGCTGCAGGCGCGGGGGTACACCGGGGGGTACTCGATCTTGAAGGACTACGTGCGTCCGTTTCGACAGCGGCTGGCGGTGCTGCCCACCTGCCGGTTTGAGACAGCGCCGGGCGAACAAGCCCAGGTGGACTTCGGACAGTTCCGCTATCTCCCGCTGGAAGGGGCACCGCGGCTGGTGTACGGCTTCGCGCTGGTGTTGAGCTGGTCGCGAGCGCTGTACGTGGAGTTCGTGCGGCGCGCGGACGTGGCCACCTTTATCCAGTGTCATCTGAATGCCTTCGAGTACCTGGGGGGCGTGCCCCAGCGCTGTCTGTACGACAACACGAAGGTCGTGGTGCTGGGACGGGATGCGGCCGGGGAGCCGGTGTTCCAGCAGCAGTTCCTGGACTTCAGCCTACGGCTGGGCTTCGATCTCCAGCTCTGCCGGCCGTATCGGGCGCAGACCAAGGGGCGGGTGGAGAGCGGGATCAAGTACGTGCGGCACAACTTCTGGCCCACGGTGCGGTTCGTGGACGACGCGGACCTGAACCGGCAAGCGCGCACCTGGCTGGACGAGGTGGCGAACGTGCGGGTGCATGGAACCACCCATGAGCGCCCGGGTGAGCGGCTGGTCGAGGAGCGGCGGCACCTGCGGCTGTTGCTGCCGGCGGCGCAGCTCGTGCCGTTCCGGCGAGAGAGCCGCCAGGTGGGGCGGGATGGGTACGTGCAGTACGAACGGGCCTGGTACGGGGTGCCCTGGCAGTGGGCCGGGCAGGCGGTGCAGGTCCAGGCCGACGCCACGACGGTCCAGCTCTGGGCCGGGGAGCAGCGGTTGGCGATCCATCCCCGCGCGGCGCGGGCGGGCCAGCGGTTCACGGTGCCCGGGCAGTGGGCCGGGCTGCCACTTGGGGCCGGGCGCGTCCGGCGGGAAGCGCTGGCGGTCGAGTTGCCGACTGTCGAGGTGCAGCAGCGCTCGTTGGCCATCTACGAAGCCCTGGTGGCGACCGGAGGCGCCCAATGATCGCCCTGGAGCGCGCCCGGCAGCAGCTCGAGCAGTTGGGCCTGGAGCAGGCGGCCGCGGTGCTGGAGAGCCGGCTGGAGGCCGCCGCGCAGGCCGAGCACGCCTACGCGGAATTCCTGGCCGACTTGCTGGGGACGGAGACCGCTGCCCGCCGGGAGCGGTACCTGCGCACCCGCACGCGCCTGGCGCATCTGCCGTTCCAGCGGACGCTCGCCCAGTTCGACTTTCGCTTCCAGCCCTCCATTGATGAGCGCCAGGTGCGCGAGCTGGCCAGTCTGGCGTTCGTGGCGGACGCGGCCAACGTGTTGCTGCTGGGCCCGCCGGGCGTGGGCAAGACGCATCTCGCCGTGGCGCTGGGGCTCCAGGCCATCGAGCAGGGCATTGGCGTGTACTTCGTGCGGGCGCATGATCTCCTCGAAGACCTGCGCCGCGCGCAGGCGGAGCACCGGCTGGAGCGCCGCTTGCGGGTCTACCTGGCCCCCAAGCTGCTGATCGTGGACGAGTTCGGCGTGTGGCCGTGCGACCGGCTGGCGGCGACCGCGTTCTTCACCCTCATCTCGGCCCGCTACGAGCGCGGGAGCATCATCCTCACCGCCAACAAGGGCTTTGCGGAGTGGGGTGAGGTGCTCGGCGATCCGGTGATCGCCACCGCCATTCTCGATCGCCTCCTCCATCACAGCCACATCCTCAACATCCGGGGGGAAAGCTACCGGCTGCGCGAGAAGAAGCGGGCGGGGCTGTTCAGTGCTCCACCCACCGAGCGAAGGGAGGTGATGGCGGACGCAGCCCCTCCCCCGTAACCGGCCGCCGCACCACCGGCCTGCAGGGGAAGCCGGTCGCCGCTGCGGCGGACACCCGGTGGTAGCGGAGGGTACGCCTCTCCCCCCGAAACAGGCTTCCCGGCGCGGGGGTCTCTCGCCGGGGGCTGAGGCCTGTTTCGGGGGGCGTTATAGGGGAGGACCGGGGCCCGAGCCACTTCCGCCGGGGGTGGGTCAATTCCAAATCGGCGAAAGTGGGTCAATTCTCCATCGGCGTTGACAATGGGGCGGCTGCGAGAACCGCACCGCGGTGGCACACCGGGGAGTTACCAAAGTACAGCGAGGAGGGCCATGATCCACGCCCGACCCCGCCCGCTCGCGACGCCCGAGGAGGCCGCGCCCGACTCCATGCTCGGCCAGGCCGGCGCCACCCGCGACAGGGGCCTCGCCCGGCTCGCGGCGCGGGAGGCGCGCGTGCGCCAAGGCTTCCGGCTCGTGGCCCCGGCGCAGGCCGCGTCGTGCAGCGGTGGGCCGACTACCAGG
>DATCKT010000197.1:0-12392 GCA_036562195.1 Limnochordales bacterium | reverse complement strand
GCGCGTAGGCGTCGGTGATGGCGTGGGGCTCCGGCGTCGTCAGCACGATGGCCTCGTCCGCCGCGAGGACGAAGTTGGTGACCGACCGCGACAGCCCGCTCCCCGTATCCAATAGGAGGATGTCCGCGTACCGCTCCAGCTGCTGAAATTGGGAGCGCAGCTTGCCGAATTGCCGGTCGTCCAGAGCGGTCAGTTCCTGCAGGCCCGAGCCGCCGGGCAGCACCACCAACCCGCCCGGGCCTTCCACCAGCACCTCAAGGATGTCCTTTTCCCCTGCGATCACGTGGGCCAGGTTCCAGCGGGGTGTAAGATTCAAGATCACGTCTATGTTGGCCGTGCCCAGGTCCACATCCAGCACGCAGACGCGATGGCCCAGAGACGTCAGCGCGACGCCCAGGTTCACAACAAGGGCCGTCTTCCCCACTCCGCCCTTGCCGCTGGTGATGGCAATGGTGCGGGCCGGCGTCGCGCCGGGACGCGCCTGCATGTATGCGGGCGGCTCCGGCAGCGGCCCCAGCAGCAGGCTGCGGCTGGACCCGCCCACCCGGTCGATCACGCGGGCTTGGATAACCAACGGGCCTGCGGGCGTCTGCCCTTCCACCCGCACCGGCGTCCCGACGGGCACCAGGATGAGCTTGCCGTTTTCGGTCGGCATCGTGATGCGCAGTCGTTCCGGGGATGATTCCAGGACGGAGCACTGGTACTCGCCTTTGTAAAGCGGTGACTCTGCGCGCAACGTGACCGGTTGGCCTTGTTCGAGCAGCGCCCAATCCCGTGAAACAGCGGGCGGCCCGTCGTCTCGCTGCTGCGCCACGGGCACCCCTCCCTCGGGCCCCATTCAATGTTCCACGTGGAACATTGCCGCGCCCGGCAAACGTCATGTTCCACGTGGAACAAGCAGTTCCAACAGCCGACCAACGTCCTCCTGTGTGTAGAACTCAATCACGATGCGCCCGCCTTCGCCCTGGCGCTGCACCCGCACACGGGTCCCCAAGGCTTCCGAGAGGCGCGTCTCCACATCCGCCCAGATGGGGTCCACAGGCCGCCCCCGGCGCGCCGGCCGGACCGCCTTTGCCCCCACTCTTCTTTGCGACCGGGCCAACTCCTCCGTCTGGCGCACGGTCAGCCCCTTGCTCACGATCTCCGCGACCAGCTTGCGCCGGAGCGCGGGATTGTCCACGCCCAAGAGCACCTTGGCGTGGCCCACGCTCACCTCTCCCCGTGCCACCGCCTGTTGGATCTCGGGCTCCAGCGTCAACAGGCGCAGGCTGTTGGCCACCGCAGGCCGGCTGCGGCCCACCTGCGCAGCCACCTCCTCCTGGGTCAGCCCCAGCTCCGTCAGCCGCTGGAAAGCCCGGGCCTCTTCGATGGGGTTCAGGTCCTCCCGCTGCAGGTTTTCCACCAGCGCCAGCACCGCGGCCTCTTGGTCCGTGAGCTCCCGGATGACCGAAGGTATGGTGGTCAAGCCGGCCTGCTGCGCCGCCCGCCAGCGGCGCTCGCCCACCACCAGCTCATATCCGCCCTCTACGGGCCGCACGATGACGGGCTCCAACACCCCGTGGGTCCGGATAGACTCGGCCAGTTCCTGCAGCGCGGCTGGGTCCATCTCCGTGCGGGGCTGGTACCGATTGGGCCGGATCCGCTCCAGGGGCAGCCGCTCCGTGCGCGGCTCATCGCCCCCTTCCGCGGGAATCAATGCCCGCAGCCCCCTGCCCAGCGCCCTGCGGCTCATCCCGCCTTCACCTCCCGCGCCAGCGCTTCATAGGCCTTCGCGCCGCGGGAGCGGGGATCGTAGATGGCGATGGGCTGCCCGAAGCTGGGCGCCTCGCTCAGGCGGATATTGCGGGGAATGATGGTTTCAAAGACGCGCACTTCCTCCGGGATGTAGCGGCGCGCCTCACCGCTGGCGAAAAAGGCCCTCACGTCGTCAATGACCTGCTGGGACAGATTGGTGCGGGCGTCGTACATGGTCATGACCACGCCTTCCACCCGCAGCGACGGGTTGAGGTGATCCCGCACCAGCTTCAGCGTCTTCACCAGCTGGCTCAGGCCCTCCAGCGCGTAGTACTCGCACTGGATGGGCACCAGGGCCGAGTCGGCCGCGCTGAGCCCGTTCAAGGTCAGCAGGCCCAGCGACGGCGGCAGGTCGATGAGCACATAGTCGAACTCGCCCTTGATCGCGTCGATGGCCCGCCGCAGCCGGAACTCCCGCGACATGGCCGCGACCAGCTCGATCTCCGCGCCCGCCAGCTCAATGGTGGCCGGCGCGACCCACAGGTGCTCAATCGCGCACGGCCGCCACACCTCCGGCAGGGGCACCTCGTGCACCAGCACGTCGTACATGCACCGCTCCAGCTGCGCCTTATCCACCCCGACGCCGCTGGTGGCGTTGCCCTGGGGATCCAAATCGACGAGCAGCACTTTGGCCCCGTCGATGGCCAGGTACGCGGACAAGTTGACCGCCGTGGTGCTCTTGCCCACGCCGCCCTTTTGGTTCACGATGGCGATGACTTTGGCCACCCCATCACCCCCGTTCCGGCGCCCGTCGTACCCTGAGGCGGATCTCCCAGCTGTCGCCCCCGACCTCATCGCCCACCTGCTCCTCCATTTCCACCACCAGGCACGCCCGCTCCATCTCCCGCACCACCTGCAGGATGCCGTTGCGAAACACCCGCAAGTCCTTGTACACTCGCACCATGCGCCGCCCCCGCCCCGCACGCGCGCCCCGGGCCTTGCCCGCCCCGGCGGGCGCCCCTCGTTCACCCGCGCTCGCGGACGAGGCCGTCCCGTGGTCTTCCCCATCCTCGCCGGCGGCTGCCTCTTCCGCCGCCCCGTGCGCCTCCCCGCCCCGCTCCGCCAGCCACTGGCGCACTCGCCGCTCCGTCTCCTCCACCGTCCAACGGCCCTGCTCAATGGCGGCCGCCAGCGCCTCCTGCGCCGCCGGATCCTCCACCCGCAAAAGCGCCCGGGCGTGGCGTTCCGTCAGCACCTGCGCGGCCAGCTTCTCCAGCACCGCCGGCGGCAGGCGGAGCAGACGCAGTTTGTTGGCCACGGCGCTTTGGCTGCGGCCGATGCGGCGCGCCAGTTCCTCCTGCGTCCAGCCGAAGCGGTCCAGCAGCCGCCGGTAGCCCGTCGCCTCCTCCAGCGGCGTCAAGTCCTGCCGCTGCAGGTTCTCGATCATCGCCATGGCTGCCGCCGCCTCGTCGTTCAATTCCCGGACGACGGCCGGGATCGTGCGCCAGCCCAGCTGCAGGCACGCCCGCCAGCGACGCTCCCCCACCACCAGCTCGTAGCCGCCCGGCCGCCGCCGCACCACCACAGGCTGCAGCAAGCCGTTCGCGGCCACCGAGGCGGCCAGCTCCGCCACTGCGGCTTCGTCCACCCGGACGCGCGGCTGGAACGGCGACGGCACGATGGCGTCGATGGGGATCTCCTCCACTCGCCCGCCTCCCGGCCCGAACACTCGAGCGTTCTTCTCCTGCTGGGGCCCGCCTTCGGACGCCCGGCCCCTCAGCAGCTCGCTCAGCCGCACGCCGGATTCACCGCCTCCCCGACACCGGTGGTCAAACACTTCGTGACCCGTCAAAGGGCCTCCTGCCTTCAGCCCTCCCGCTCCACCACCACCAGGCTGCGCCGCCCCGCCCCTTGGGGCAGGACCAGCCGCTCCACCGCCGCGACTCTTGCCCGCAAGCGCTTCAGGGCCTTGCCTGCCGCCTCCAGCTCCTCGTCCACCTCGGGCCCCTTCATGGCTACCAGGTGGCCACCGGGCCGCACCAGCGGCACGCACCACGTGACCAGCTTGTCCAGTTGCGCCACCGCCCGGGCCATCGCCACATCGAACGCGCCCGCCCAGCCCGGCCCGCGCGCCAGCTCCTCCGCCCGGCCATGCACGGCCTCCACCTCGCGCCAGCCGAAATGCGCCACCACTTCCCGCAAGAAGCGCACCCGTTTCAGCGTCGCGTCCAGGAGCACGAGCCTCAGATCAGGGCGTGCCAACTTCAGGGGCACCCCGGGGAAGCCGGCGCCCGTTCCCACGTCCACCACCCGCGCCCCCGGCGTGAACACGCCCGTCAAAAGCACCGTCAAGGAATCGACGAAGTGCTTCACCGTCGCGTCCTCGTCGGACGTGATGCGCGTTAGGTTCATGCGCTCATTGGCGGCCAGCACCATCCGCCAGTAGTCCCGCATCTTGTCTGCGGCGCCCGGAGGCAGCTCGAGTCCCAGCGCCCGGCAGTGCTCCTCCAGCCCCACCAGCACACCTGTTCGCCTCCCCCAATGAAAAAGCGCGAAACCCCCGGTTTCGCGCTTCCCCTCATATCTTCTCGTTGGTACACCCGTCCCGCTGCGCGTCCTGCTCGGCCTGCGCCCAGAATTGGCCGCTTCCGGCCGCGTCTCTCCAGGCAATGACTTCCTGCCCGATCGGGTACGCCGCGCCTGCCTCGACGCCGCCGCTCTCTGGACTCCGCCTCGGGCTCCCGGGCCCGCTCCCCGGCGCCCGGCTACAACTCGCGCGGCGCGATGATCACCCGCCGGTACGGCTCCTCGCCCTCGCTGTAGGTTTCCACGCCGTGCTCGGAGGCCAGTGCCAGATGCACGATGCGCCGCTCGTGCGCGCTCATGGGCTCCAGCGCCACCTTGCGCCGCTGCCGCCGCGCCCGGGCCGCCATGCGCCGCGCCAGCGCCGTCAGGGCTTCCACCCGCCGCGCCCGGTAGCCCTCCACGTCCAGCACGATCCGCACCCGGCGCCCCTCACCCCGGTTGGCCACCTGGTTGACCAGGAACTGAAGCGCATCCAGCGTTTGACCCCGGCGTCCGATGATCAGCCCCAGATCCTGCCCGACGATATTGATCTGGACGGTGCCGTCCTCCGCGATGCTGGTCTCCAGCGCCGCGTCCACCTCCATACGTTCCAGCACGCCGGTCAGGAAGGCGCGTGCCCGCGCCACCCGCCGCTCGTCGGGCGGCCCCGCAGGGCCCGTGCGCTCCTCCTCTTCGTCCTCCTCCAACCCGCCGTCCAAATCGCCGCCGAGTTCCGCCGCTCGGCCGCCGATCCTATTCTCGTCGTCGTTGTCGCCCGCGCCGCTCCAGCCCGTCCGTTTCGCCCCGCGGCTTGCTTTCGGCCCCGCCTCTCCCCCGGCGCGCTCGGGTTGCGCCGGAACGGCCGCGGCGGGCTCGGGCGCGCGTTCCTTGAGCCATACCCGCACCCGGGCCTGCCTTGCGCCCAACAGGCCGAAAAGGCCTTTGTTTCCCTCTTCGAGCACCTCTACCTCGACTTCATCCCGCGTGGCGCCCAGGGCCGCCAGGGCCTCCGCCACCGCGTCGTCCACCGTGCGTGCGGTCTTTTCCACAACGCGCATCAGCCCGCTTTTGCCCCCTTCTTGGCGGCCTCCAGCTGCTTGTTAATCAGGTACTGCTGGCCGATGGAGAACAGGTTGCTGACAGTCCAGTACAGCACAAGCCCCGCCGGGAATTGGGTGCTGATCCACGTCAAGAAGATAGGCATGATCAGCATCATCGCCTTTTGGCTAGGATCGGCGGTGGCCGTCAGCATCATCTGCGCGTAGGTGCTGAGCCCAGAGAGAATCGGCAAGATGTACAGCGGGTCCGCCGCGGACAGGTCCCAGATGAGAAACTGCCGCTGTTCCAGCGGGAAATCTCGTAGCACCCGGAACAGGGCCCACAAGAACGGCAACTGGATCAAGACCGGCAGGCAGCCCCCCAGCGGATTGACCTTGTGCTCCCGGTAGAGCTCCATGAGCTTCTGCTGGTATTCCTGCGGCTTGTCCTTGTACTTTTTCTGCAGCTCCTGCATCTTGGGCTGCAGCTCACGCATGACCGCCAGCGACTTGCTCTGGCTGAAGGTCAGTGGGTACAGCGCCAGCCTGATAGCGACCGTCAGCAGGATGATGCCCATTCCGGAGCTTTTGGTCAGGTTGGCGAAGAAGATCAGCAGCTGGAGAAGGATGTCTTCGAAGAACTCGATCAAGTGCAAGCCGCCCCCGTCTCTGTCGACATTTAGCGCACCGGGTCATAGCCGCCCGGATGGAACGGGTGGCATTTGGACAGCCGCACGACCGCCATCCAGCCGCCGCGCAGCACGCCGTAGCGGCGCACCGCCTGTTCCGCGTATTCTGAGCAAGAGGGGTAAAACCGGCAACGAGGCGGGAACAGTGGGGACACGACCCGCCGGTAGAGCCGAATCAGCCCGATAAGCAGGACTTGGACGATGTTGCCTGGACGGTTGTCGCTGTTGTTCCCCATCACGAGCCGCCATCCGCCTCCTCGCGCGCCGGCGGGCGCTCGGCGAGCGCGCCGGCGCTGGCCAGCAACTGGCGAATCGCCCCCTTCAGCTCGGCAAAGTCCGCGTCCCGGGCCGCCACCCGCGCCGCTACCACCAGGTGGAGGCCCGGTTTCAGCTCCGCCGCGTGGGCGCGCACGGCCTCCCGCAGGCGCCGCTTAACCCGGTTGCGCACCACCGCCTTGCCCAGCTTCTTGCTGACGGAGAACCCCACCCGCGTCACGCCGTCGGGCGCCTCCGCCACGTGCAACACCGCCAGGCGATTTTTCCGCAACGTGCCGGCCTGGTAGCACCGCTCGAAGTCCTGCGGCCGCCGCAACCGCTCCAACCGCGACACCTACACGGTCAGGCGATGACGCCCCTTCGCCCTGCGCCGCTTGATCACGCGCCGGCCGCCCGGCGTGGCCATCTTGGACAAGAAACCGTGCGTACGCTTGCGCCGCAGATTGTTGGGCTGAAACGTGCGCTTCACTGCGCTCACCTCTCGTGAAGACTGACTCGATTATAGACCACGCCCGGATAAAGCGTCAATCTGCACGCCTTCACGGCCCCCGAACCGCTTTGACCGTCTTCCTCCCTCCCGCGCCGAAGGCCGCTCCCGCCGCACCGGCCTACCGCCCGCGCGCAGCAGTTTCCCCCTGCCGGGCCGGCCTACCCGAGCGGCCATCTCCGCAGCCGGCCGTCCCCCTCCCGGGGCCGCGCGAAAAAAAGTTGTGGCCGACCCCTGTGGAGAATTCTGTGGATAACTTGACCCACGCTTGGGGACAAATTGCCACGACGCCGCTTCACTGACGCATCGCGCCCCATTCGCCCGCGAACGCCCAGCTAGAAGCCGGTTTCCGCGGCGGCCGCCGCGCGCGCGATGCGCCCGATGCCCGTCGTGACGCACCGCGCCCCTTGTGGACAACTTGTGGAATATCGAAGCCGCAGTTCCAGGCGTTCGCGTCCAGCAAGCGGCTCTGTGAAGCGGCGGGAGCCTGTGGATAACCTGTGGATTGCGCTGTGCCCAAGGGGCCTTGGCGCATGGCAGGAGATGGTCAGAAGGGCCAAGAATATGTGCCGTGCATCATGCGCCGGGGCAGCCGGCGCTTCACGCGGGACATCCCGTCGGCCGGGGGTCCCGCTGACTGTCTCTGCGAACCATTCGTAAGTAAGGAGGCAGCCGCAGGCCCCGCGCACCTTGAGCCTGCCCCTCGCCATGAACGAGCCATTGACCCCGATTTGGTCCGAGGCAGTCAACCGCCTGGCGTACCATCTGGACGACAAGAGCTTCGCCGCGCTGCTCCACCAGGCCCGCCCCTTGTCCCTGGACGGCGGCCGCCTGGTCGTCCAGATGCCCAACGCCTTCACCCGCGACTGGGTGCACTTTCGCTACCGCGCGGCGCTCCAGGCGGCCCTGCGGGAAGTCTCCGGCACCGAATGGGACCTGCATTTCGTCACGCCGGAGGGCGTACCGCCCGCGGATGTGATCCACGCGGGGGCCGTCCCACCCGTCGGATTCCCGCAGGCCGCCGTCCCGCCTGTGCCCGGCGCCGCCGTGCCCATGGCGCCGGGTGCCGGGAGCGCCGCTGCGGTCGGCAACGGCCATCGGCCGAGGATCCCCGCGCCGCCGGCCCGGCCCGCGCCTGCGCCGCGTTTTGAACCGGCCGACGACCATCAGATCCCACTCAACCCGCGCTACACCTTCGACAGCTTCGTCGTCGGCCCCAGCAACCGCTTTGCCCACGCGGCCTGCCTCGCGGTGGCGGAGGCGCCGGCGGAGGCCTATAATCCTCTTTTCATCTACGGCGGCGTGGGGCTGGGCAAGACGCACCTCATGCAGGCCATCGCCCAGCACAGCCGGACGTACTACTCCCACCGGCGGGTCGTGTACGTCTCGTCGGAGACCTTCACCAACGAGCTCATCATGGCCCTACAGCACAAGGCCATGGCGGCGTTCCGGGCCAAGTACCGCTCGGTGGACATCCTGCTCATTGACGACATCCAGTTCATCGCCGGGAAGGAAAGCACGCAGGAAGAGTTTTTCCATACATTTAACGCCCTCTTTGAGGTCAACAAGCAGATCGTCATCTCCAGCGACCGGCCTCCCCGGGAGATCCCACACCTGGAGGAACGCCTGCGCTCTCGCTTCGAGTGGGGCCTGGCCGCGGATATACAGCCGCCCGATTTCGAAACCCGCACGGCCATCATCCGCAAGAAGGCGGCCGATGAGGGCCTCAACGTCCCGCAGGACGTGCTGCTGTACATTGCCCAGCAGGCCCAGTCAAACATCCGGGAGCTCGAGGGCGCGTTGACCCGGGTCGTCGCCTACGCGCGCGCCATCGGCCGGCCCATCACCGTGGAGCTCGCGGCTGAGGCGCTCAAGGACCTGCTCGCGGCGCAGCACCCGCAACCCATCTCCATCGCGACCGTCCAACAGTGCGTCGCCCGCTATTTCGGCTTGCGGCCCGCGGATCTCATCGGCAAGACCCGCTCCCGCAACGTCGCGTTTCCGCGCCAGATCGCGATGTATCTGGCCCGCATCCTGACCGACGCGTCGCTGCCGGCCATCGGTGAGGAGTTCGGCGGCCGCGACCACACGACGGTGCTGCACGCCTGTGAGAAGATCAAGGCCCAATTGGCCACGGATCCCAGCCTGGCGGCCACGTTGAAGGAGCTCCAGGCGCAGATCTCGAACGGTGGATAGTCTGCCTGTCGGTGTCCTGGGGATAGCCTGTGGACGGGACGTTGACGGGCCGTGGACGCGCCGTGGACGGTCCCGGCCCCCCGGCGCCGGCCCGGGAGGATGTGGATGGACCTCCGGCGTCGCTCCACAAGGATTCCCCAGCGGCTCACGCCCGCCACGGCGCACCGGGCGGCGGTTATCCCCAGAACCCACAGCGCCTAATATTGCTGCTGCGACCTACGAAATCTGATGGATAGCTAAGCAGTCCAAAGGAGTGGCGGAAATGCAGTTCACGTGCGACCGGGAAAGCCTGGTGCAAGCCGTCGCGATCGCGGAGCGGGCGGTGGCGACCCGCGACGCGATGTTCCTGCTGACGGGCATCTTGCTGGACGCGCAGGAGGGCCGTTTGAGGCTGGTGGCCACCGATCTCGAGCTGGGCATCGAAAGCACCGTGCCGGCCGACACCGCGCGCCCGGGCGCCGTCGTCGTGGACGGCCGCCTCTTTGGACAGCTCATCCGCAAGCTGCCCGGCCAGCAGGTGCAGCTGGAGGTGGGAGAGGGAGAGGGCGTCGCGGTGGTGCGTTCCGGCCGGGCTGAGTTCTCCCTGCACACCCGTCCGGCCAACGACTTTCCGCCTCTGCCCGACAAGCCCGCGCAGGATCGCTGGCGCATCCAGCAGAGCCTCCTGCGGGACATGATCCGGCAGACGGCCTTTGCGGCCGCCGCGGACGAAACCCGCCCGTACCTAACCGGTGTCCTCTTTGAAGTGGACGGCCAGGAGCTGCGCCTGGTGGCCACCGACTCCAACCGCTTGGCCTACCGCCGGGGCCAGCTGGCCGAACCCGCCGCGGCCCCGAAGCAGGTCATCGTGCCGGCCCGCACCGCCCACGAGGTGGCGCGGATCCTGGATTCGGAAGGCGACGCGACCGTGGACGTGCTGGTGGCCGACAACCACATCTCCTTCGAAACCGGCACGGCCCGGGTGGTGTCGCGCCTCCTCGAAGGGACGTACCCCAACTACCGCCAGGTGCTGCCCCAGCAGCAGCCCATCCGGGTGCGGGTGGGGCGGGACGAATTCCAGGCAGCCGTGGAACGGGCGGCACTCTTATCCCGGAAGGGACCGGCGGTGGTTATCCTGAACGTAGCCGACCAGATCCTCACGCTCAGCGCCCGGGAAGCGGACGTGGGCCGCTCTCAAGAGCAGCTGGAGGTGGTCCACGAGGGCGAGGACGGGCAAAACGCCTACCAGGCCCGCTTCCTGCTGGACGTGCTGCGGGTGGTGGATACCGATGAGGTCCAGTTTGACTTCATGGAAGGGGACAAGCCCGCCACCATGCGGCCTGCGGGCGAGGACGACTACCTGTGCCTGATCATGCCCATCCGGCTCGGCTAGCCGGGGCCGGCTGCGACGCGGGCGCAGGAGACCGGGCGCTGGTGAACATCCGCCGGCTGCTCCTCAAGGACTTTCGCAACTACGCCCACCTGGACCTGGAGCCGGCCGCGGGCCTCAACCTCCTGGTGGGCGCCAACGCGCAGGGAAAGACCAACCTGCTGGAGAGCATCCTATTCTTGGCCGTGTTTCGCTCGCCGCGTGCCGCCCGCGAGGCGGAGCTGATCCGCTGGGGGGCGGAGGAGGCCCAGGCCGCCTGCGTGCTGGCCCGGGGCGATACGGCGGGCGAGACCACGGGCCGGCTAGAAGTGCGGTTGCGGCAGGACGGCCCCAAGACCGTCCTGTGGAACGGCAGCGCCTTGCGGCCGCAGGACGCGCTGGGCATTCTGACGGCCGTCAGCTTCTTTCCGGACGACCTGGATCTGGTAAAAGGCGCCCCGGCGGGCCGCCGCCGCCTGCTGGACGTGCTGCTCTGCCAGGCGGACGGGCTGTACCGGCGCCACCTGGCTCGGTTGCAGCGGGTGCTGCGCCACCGCAACGTGCAGCTGCGCGGGCTGCAGGGGCACGGGCGCGCCGCGGGCTTGCTGGAGGTCTGGGACGAGCAGCTGGTGGCGGAGTCGGTGCCGATTCTCGTCCGGCGGGCCCGGGCGGTGCGGCGGCTGGGGGAGTGGGCGGCGGCCGTCCACAGCCGCATCACCGGCGGTAAGGAGCGCCTGGAGCTGCGCTACCAGCCCTTCTTCGCCGCGGAAGGGCCTCACGAAGCTGCCGGGCCGGTGGCGGCGTGGGAGGAGGCGGACGCGGTTCGCTCCCTCATGGAGGCAGAGCTGCGCCGCCGGCAGGCGGAGGAAATCGCGCGGGGCGTGTCGCTGGTGGGCCCGCAGCGGGACGACGTGCGGTTTCTCATCGACGGCGCCGACGCCCGCAGTTTCGCCTCCCAGGGCCAGCAGCGCACGGCGGTGCTCGCGTGCAAGCTGGCGGAGTTGGAATTCTTGCGGGCCGAGACGGGCGCATACCCGGTTTTGCTCCTGGATGACGTGTTGTCGGAGCTGGACGCCGCGCGCCGGGCCTACTTGCTGGAGGCGGTGGGGGAGACGGTGCAGACCTTTGTGACCGCGGCGCACCTGGACCCTCTCCCGGAGGGACTCATGGGACGGGCCCGCACGTTCCGGGTGGAGCGGGGCACCGCCGTCCCCGCGTAACGGGCGCGAAGCACGCGGCACGCGCCAGGGCGGCTTGGGCGGGGGACGGCTTGGGCCCGAGACGGCGCCCGGGACGACGGCGGGCGGGAGAAGGGCAGCGGCCAGGGACGCGCGTGCAGGCAAAACCTGCGCCGTCCAGGGTTTTTCCGGCGGTTGTGCTATAATAACTCAGGATTTGCACTGGAAACGGAGGTTCCCGCCTTTGGAGAAGGAGCAGCTCCACCAGGCCTACGAGGCCGAACAGATCCAGGTTCTCGAAGGCCTGGAAGCGGTGCGCCGGCGCCCGGGGATGTACATCGGGAGCACCGACGCGCGCGGGCTGCACCACCTGTTCGTCGAGGTGGTCGACAACAGCATCGACGAAGCCATGGCCGGTTTCTGCGACCGCATCGACGTCATCGTGCACGCGGATGGGTCGCTGACGGTGATCGACAACGGCCGCGGCATTCCGGTGAGCATCCATCCCAAGACGGGACGCCCCGCGGTGGAAACCGTCCTGACGACGCTGCACGCCGGCGGCAAGTTCGGGGAAGGCGGCGGCTACAAGGTCTCCGGCGGCCTGCACGGCGTCGGCGTCTCGGTGGTCAACGCCTTGTCCGAGTGGCTGGAGGTGGAGGTCAAGCGCGGCGGCAAGGTGTACCGCCAGCGTTTCTCCCGGGGCACGCCGACCACCGAGCTGGAGGTCGTGGGGGAGTGCGAGGGCACGGGAACCCGCGTCACCTTCAAGCCAGACGCTCAAATTTTTGAGACGGTGGACTTCGACGCCAACGTGCTGGCCCATCGCCTGCAGGAGCTGGCGTTTCTCAACAAGGGCGTGCGCCTGACCTTGCACGACGAGCG
>DATCKT010000194.1:0-4300 GCA_036562195.1 Limnochordales bacterium | reverse complement strand
CGATGTAGTCCGTCTTGAGACGGCGAAGGCTGCCCTCCACTTCCCGCATGATGTGCCAGCGGCTGTTGCCCCGGTCGTTGGGGCCGTCGCCCACGGGGCGAGAGAACTTGGTGGCCACGACGATCTCATCCCGCCGGCCCTTGATGGCCTTGCCGACGATGATCTCCGAGTTGCCCCGGCCGTACACGTTGGCCGTGTCGACGAAGTTGATGCCGGCGTCAAAGGCCCGGTGGATGATGCGCAGCGACTCGGCTTCGTCCACCGTCCAGCCGAAGTTCATGCACCCCAGGCACAGCCGGGAAACCTTTAGACCCGTGCGGCCCAGCTTGACGTATTCCACAGCGGACACCCCCATCGCGGCGGCAAGCCGTCCGTGCGCCAATCAGCTCGGACGGGCGCCAATCAGCCCACCCGGGCCCGACCAACCCATCCGTGTGCGCCAACCGGCTCCTTCGAGGACTAAGGGACTGTTCTGGGCGCGAACTGACTCTTCCGGGTGCCAAGATCAAAGCCCGGGCGGCCAGCCAAGCCGGCCGGCGAATGCCGCCGGAGCCGGCGAGGCTCACCGTCCGGGCCCTGCTTCAAGCCGAGGATCAGGCACCAGGGATGGTTTCGTCGATGGCCATCCCGACGAGCTTCACCTCGAGGAACTCCTGGATACCGTACGGCCCGCCTTCGCGTCCGATGCCGCTCTCCTTGAAACCGCCGAAGGGCACCTGCGCCGTGCTGGGCAGCCCTTCGTTGACGCCCACGATGCCGTACTCCAGCTGCTCCGCCGCCCGGATGGCGCGGCTCAGGTTTTCCGTAAACACGTACGCCGCCAAGCCGTAGCGGCTCGCGTTGGCCCGCCGGTAGGCTTCGGCTTCCGTGTCGAAGGCGATGATGGGTGCTACGGGGCCGAAGGTCTCTTCCTCCATGATGAGCATGCCTTCCCGCACATCCACCAGCACGGTGGGGGCGTAATAGCAGCCGCCCGAGAAACCGTCGCCCGTGAGCACCTGCGCGCCGGTGAGGGCCCGGGCGCCCTTGGCGAGGGCGTCCTCCACGTGGGCCTTGACCTTGGCCAGGCCGTTGGCGTCGATGAGGGGACCCACTTGTACGCCTTCTTCAAGGCCGTTGCCCACCCGCAGCTTGCGCACGGCCTCGGCGAACCGCTCCGAGAAGGCCTCCAGGATGCCCCGCTGCACGTAGATGCGGTTGGCGCAGACGCACGTCTGACCCATGTTGCGGAACTTGGAAGCCAGCGTTCCCTGCACGGCCTTGTCCAGGTCCGCGTCGTCAAAGACGATGACGGGCGCATGGCCGCCCAGCTCCAGCGAGATGCGTTTGACCTGATTGGCGGCCTCCCGCATCAGGTACTTGCCGACCTCGGTGGAGCCGGTGAAGGTGATCTTCCGGACGAGGGGGTTCTGGAGCATCTCCTCGCCCACGGGGCGGGGATCCGCGGTCGTGACCAGGTTGATCACCCCGGGCGGCAGGCCGGCCTCGGCGAACAGCTCCATGAGGGAGATGGCCGTGAGCGGCGTCTGTTCGGCCGGCTTCAGCACCACGGTGCAGCCGGCGGCCAGAGCCGGCGCCACCTTGCGGGTGACCATGGCCGCGGGGAAGTTCCAGGGCGTGATGGCGGCCACGACGCCCACGGGCTGCTTGAGGACCAGATGCCGCTTGCCCGGCACCGCGGGCGGGATGATGTCGCCGTAGACCCGTTCGCCTTCGCCGGCGAACCAGTCCAGGAACGACGCGGCGTACTCGATCTCGCCCCGGGCTTCCGTGATGGGCTTGCCCATCTCCCGGGTGAGCTGGCGCGCGAGGGCCTCCTTGCGCTCCCGCATCATCGCGGCCACCTGGCGCAGGATGCGGCCGCGTTGGATGGCCGGCGTGCGGGACCACGCCGGGAAGGCCGCGTGGGCCGCTTCAATGGCGCGGCGGGTGTCCTCCCGGTCCGCGTCGGCCACGTGGGCCAAGGTTTCGCCGGTGGCCGGGTCGGTCACGGGGAAGGTGCGGCCGCTATTGGATGGGATCCACTCCCCGTTGACAAACAATCCGAAGGTGGCGGTGCTCGCCTGCGACGCTGTAGATTGGCTCATCTGGCCATCCTCCCTTGATGCGCCGCCTCCGTGGCCGCCAAGGCCGCGGCGGGGCGCGGAATGAGGGTGCGCAGCACCCCGCGAAAGAAATGAACCGACGGTCCAAAACATGCGGCGACGACGGCGGTGCCGATGCCGGCCGGCCCGCCCAGGAGCAGGCCGACGGCCATCGCCGTCAGATCCATGGCCATCTTCACCCGGTACAGCGGCTGCCCGGTGCGCTGAACCAGGATGAGCATGAGGCTGTCCCGGGGGCCGGCGCCCAGGCCCGGGTGGAGGTAAAGGGCGGTGCCGAAGCCCCACACCGCCACGCCCAGCAGCAGGAACGCGAGCCCGCCCAGGCCGGGCACGTACGGCACCAGGTTCCAGCTCCTGTACAGATCGACCCAGGTGCCGACCATGGCCACGTTCATGAGCGTGACCACGTTGACCGTGCGGCCTCCCAAAAGCAGGGCGAGCACGATCACCACGAGCCCGGTCAGCTGGTTGGCCCGGCCGATGGTCAGCCCCGTCTTGCTCGCGAGCCCCACGTGCAGCACATCCCACGGCGCCGTTCCCCACGGCGTGTTGATGGTGATGAGCATGCCGAGGGCAATGATGGGGGCAGCCGTGAGAATGAAGACTACGCCGGAGAGAAACCCGTCAGGGATCAGCGCGCGGCGGGTGCGCCCCCACAGGTCGCCAACGGAAGCCACCGAATCATCCTTCTCGACTGCGACGCAAACGGGACCTGGCGCCTTCGTTGAGCGAAATTTTCCACACAGGCCGGTCGATTCCTGCCGTGCGCCGACGGCGGCAGGCCGCGCCATGGGCGGTCCGCTTGGTTCCTTGCCGGCGCGGCCTTACGACGGGGCCGCAGCTTGCGCGAAAGCACCGGGCAGGAACCGCGCGGTCCTGGGATGAAATTGCCAGACGGCACAGGCGCTAGACGCTGCCGGGAACGGATCGCCGCGGGGCTCGAGCCCCACAAATGCCTACCGGGGGGTTGGGCGACGCAAACATGGCAACGCAGCACAACGCAGAAAGGAACAGCCCAGTGTACGCTTCCATGCGGGCGCTGGTGACGGGCGGGGCCGGTTTCATCGGCAGTCATGTGGTGGACGCGCTCCTGGCCCGGGGCGCCCAGGTCGCGGTGCTGGACAACCTGTCCACGGGGCGCCGGGAGCATGTGCCCTCGGGTGCCGTCTTCATGGAAGTGGACCTGCGGGACAAGGGCGCCGTGGAGCGGGCTGTGGCCGAGTTTCGCCCGACGCACATCTTTCACCAGGCCGCCCAGGCCTCGGTCAAGGTTTCCGTGGACGAACCGGCCACCGACGCCGCGGTCAACGTGCTGGGCGGGTTGTACCTGCTTGCCGCCGCCCGGCGTGTGGGCGTGCAACGGGTGGTGTTTGCCTCCACGGGCGGCGCCATCTACGGCGAGGTCCCGGAAGGGCAGGCGGCCGACGAAACGTGGCCGCTGAAGCCCAAGAGCCCCTACGGAGCCAGCAAGGCGGCTTTCGAGCAGTACCTGGAGGTGTACCGGCAAAATTTCGGCCTAGCCTACACGGTGCTGCGGTACGCCAACGTGTACGGGCCGCGGCAGGACCCGTACGGCGAGGCGGGCGTGGTGGCCATCTTCACGGGGCGGCTGCTCAAGGGCGAGCCGGTGACGCTTTTCGCCCGCCGGGAGCCGGGTGACGACGGCTGTGTGCGGGACTACGTCTGGGTGGGAGATGTGGTGCAGGCCAACTTGCTGGCCGTAGAGCGCGGGCTGGACGGCTGCTACAATGTGGGCACCGGCATCGGGAGCACCACCCGCCAGGTGCTGGCGGCCATCGAGGCGGCCGTCGGTGTCGAGGCCCATGTGAAACCGGCTCCGCCGCGGCCCGGGGATCTCGAGCGCAGCGTCATCGACGCATCCAAGCTGGCCCGGGCCGGCTGGTCCCCGACCGTGACGCTGGAGGAGGGCATCCGGCGCACCGTGGCATGGTTCCGCAGCCGCGGCCGGAACGGAGCGGGGGCGAGCTGAACACCGCCCAACGCGCAAGGGTGGGGGGACGCAGGTGCTGCACGACGTGGCCATCGTAGGCGGCGGGATCGTGGGACTGGCGACCGCCTTGGCCCTCATCCGCCGGGCGCCGGGGATCCGCCTGGTGATCCTCGAGAAGGCATCTGCCGTCGGCCTGCACCAGACGGGACGCAACAGCGGCGTTCTGCACGCGGGTCTCTACTAC
>DATCKT010000180.1:0-2393 GCA_036562195.1 Limnochordales bacterium | reverse complement strand
ATCAGCCTTCGCGCTATAGCTTGAGCTTCCGCGCTCTAGCCCGAGCCTGTCGTTGATCTCCACTGGACGACGCCCTCGGGGAGCGGTGCCCAAACCAACCGCCCCCGGGTGCAGCGGCAGGAGGCTCAACGACGGGACGATCACGGACACGACGGCGAGGCCGCCGCTGGGCCACCGGCGGCGGCCTCGGTCATCTCCGGCGCGCCGCAGGGGCTCACCGCAGAGCAGCGGAAAGTCAGTGTTGGGTGGGTGCTGGGTGGCTGGTGCGGGTCAGGGGTCGGAAACGGTCGCTTGAATGGCATTCAAGGAGTGCTGGGTGCGCGTGGGGGAGCGAGGGAGGTGCGGCAGCCACATGGGCAGCGATTCGGATGTGATTATTGTTGGGGCTGGGCTGGCGGGGCTGGTGGCCGCGTGCGAACTCATCGACGCCGGCAAGCGCGTCATCATCGTGGACCAGGAACCGGCAGCGTCTCTCGGTGGCCAGGCTTTCTGGTCGCTGGGCGGGCTGTTTCTGGTCAACACCCCTGAGCAGCGCCGGCTCGGCATTCGCGACTCGTTTGAGCTGGCGTGGAGTGACTGGCTGGCGTCGGCCGGTTTCGATCGCCCCGAGGATCACTGGCCGCGCCGCTGGGCGGAAAGCTACGTGGCCTTCGCCGCGGGAGAGAAGCGCTCGTGGCTCATGCAGCGGGGAGTCAGGATCTTCCCGATTGTGGGCTGGGCTGAGCGAGGAGGGTGGCTCGCAGGCACCCACGGCAATTCGGTGCCGCGGTTTCACATCACCTGGGGAACCGGGCCGGGAGTCCTGGAGCCCTTCGTGCGGCAGGTGCGGGAAGGGGAGGCGGCAGGTCGGGTGGAGTTCCTGTTTCGGCACCGGGTTACGGAGCTGGTGCTGCAAAACGGCGCCGTCCGAGGGGTGGCCGGCCAGGTGCTGGAAGAGAGCCCCGCGGAGCGGGGCCAGCCCAGTTCGCGCACGGTGGTGGGCGAGTTCGAGCTGCGGGCGCCGGCCGTCATCATCGCTTCGGGCGGCATCGGGGCCAATTTCGAGCTGGTGCGGGCCAACTGGCCCGAGCGGCTGGGCAAGCCGCCGGAGCGCATGGTGTCGGGCGTGCCGGACCACGTGGACGGCAGCATGCTGGCCGTCGCGGAGCGGGCGGGAGCGCGCGTCATCAACCGCGACCGCATGTGGCACTACACGGAAGGCGTGCAAAACTGGAATCCCATTTGGACCCGCCACGGCATCCGCATCCTGCCCGGCCCCTCGTCGCTGTGGCTGGACGCTTTGGGGCGCCGGCTGCCGCCGCCGCTCATGCCGGGCTTCGACACGCTGGCGACGCTGGCGCACTTGCGCCGGACCGGCTTCGACCACAGCTGGTTCATCCTGACCGAGAAGATCATCGAGAAGGAGTTCGCCCTGTCCGGCTCCGAGCAGAACCCGGACCTGACGGGCCGCAGCTGGCGGCAGGTGCTGAGGCAGCGCCTCCTGCCCGGGGCGCCGGCGCCGGTGGAAGCGTTCAAGCGCCGGGGCGCGGATTTCGTGGTGGCCGGCAGCCTGCGGGAGCTGGTGGACAAGATGAACCGGCTGACGGGGGAGCCCTTGTTGGACTACGCGCAGGTGGAGCGGGAAGTGCGGCAGCGAGACCTGCAGCTGGAGAACAAGTTCGCCAAGGACGCCCAGATCATCGCCATCCACAACGCCCGCCGCTACCTGGGCGACAGGCTGGCGCGCGTGGCCAAGCCCCACCGCCTGCTGGACTCCAGCGCGGGCCCGCTCATCGCGGTGCGGCTCTGGACGCTGACCCGCAAGACGCTCGGGGGTCTTGAGACGGATCTGGAGGCCCGGGTGCTGCGGCACGACGGGCAGCCGCTGCCGGGGCTGTACGCGGCCGGGGAAGCGGCCGGCTTCGGCGGCGGCGGCATGCACGGCTACCGGGCGCTGGAGGGGACGTTTCTCGGCGGCTGCATTTTCTCGGGCCGGACGGCCGGGCGCGCCGCCGCCCGGGCGGTGGGGTGAGGGACACCGGGCGGTAGGGTGAGGGACGCCGGGCGATGGGTGAAGGACAGGATCCACCCCGTGAGGAAACGGCCTCCGCCGCCGCGGGTTCCGGTGCGCTGTCGGGCGGGCGCGCCGCCCCTGCCCCCCGTGCAGAGCGGCCCAAAAACAGCCCCCTGGAGACAGAACGGCCTTACAGAACGACCTTGTGGATACGGAACAGAAAAGGCCGCCGCAGGCAGATCTGCGACGGCCCTTGCCGTGGCGCGCCCGGGAGGATTCGAACCTCCGACCTCCGGATTCGTAGTCCGTTACTCTATCCACTGAGCTACGGGCGCCTATCGGCATCGGTCATTCTACCACGGAACGGGCTCAGCGTCAACGGGAAGGAGTGGCCCAGATG
>DATCKT010000170.1:0-4891 GCA_036562195.1 Limnochordales bacterium | reverse complement strand
GGCTTGGCCCGGGACCCGGTGAGCATCGGTTTCCTCAGCATCCTGATTGGGATCGGAATCGGAGCGTCGCAGCCGCTTACCATCGTGGCCGTCGCGGACCACGTGGAGCAGGGCAAGCAGGGCGTTGCCCTGGGCCTGCGCCTCGCGGCCAACCGCACCGCGCAACTGGTCAATCCCGTCATTTTTGGGCTGGTGGCGGAGGCGGCCGGGTTCGCCGCCACGTTCCTCACCGCCGGCCTGCTGATCAGCCTTGTGGGCGCCATGGTGCGGCAATGGGGCGCGGTGCTGGACCGGCGCGGGCATGCCGCCGCGGTGGGAGCCGAATCAGGGCAACGGGAGGAAAGGAGCGGCGCGCGGAGAAGTTTATAGACAATTGGATTCACGGCTCCATTGCCGGAAATCACCGACATCTCACCTGTGGAGGGACTCAGGGTGGCGGGCCCGCTGGCGGGCATCCGCGTCCTGGATGTGACCACCAACATCGCGGGGCCGACGCTCACGTGGATCTTGGCCCAGCTGGGCGCGGAGGTCATCAAGGTGGAGCGGCCCGGGGCGGGCGATGAAGGCCGCGCCATGGGCCCCCTCTGGAACGGCCACGGCGTCTACTTCCTCGCCATCAACACGGGGAAGCGGTCGGTGGCCGTCGATCTCAAGGACCCTAGAGGCCTGGCGTGCGTCCGCCGGCTCGCGGCAGGGGCGGACGTGTTTGTCGAAAACTTCCGCCGCGGCAAGGCCGAAGCCCTCGGGTTGGGCTACGAGCAGTTGCGCCCGCTGCGGCCCGACCTTATCTACTGTTCCGTTTCGGCTTTCGGCGAGGAGGGACCCGAAGCGGCCAAGCCCGGCTACGACTCGGTGCTGCAGGGGCGCAGCGGGATCATCAGCGTCACGGGCACGCCGGAGGGCCCCCCGGTGCGGGCGGGCGTCTCCATCCTGGACGGGGGCACGGCCATGTGGGGCGCCCTGGCCGTGGTCACCGCGCTGTACCACCGGGCCGTCACCGGGCAAGGCCAGCGGGTGGGCGTGTCCCTCTTCGAAACCGGCGCCGTGTGGATGAACTACCATCTCATGGCGTACCAGGCCACAGGCCGGGTGCCGCCCCGACAGGGGACCGGCCACGCGGCCTTCGCTCCCTACGGCAGCTTCCCGTGCCGGGATGGATCCATCCTCATCGGCATCTCCAACGACCGCCTGTTCCGCCGGCTGTGCGAGGTCATGGGGCTGGCGCACCTGGCCGACGATCCCCGCTTCAAGGACAATCCCGGCCGCGTCCAGCGGCGCGCCGAGCTGGATGCGCTGCTGGGGGCCCGGTTCCAGGAGGACACGGTGGCCGCGTGGATCGAGCGTCTCGAGGCCGCGGGGATCCCTTGCGGCCCCATCCAGACCGTGGAGCAGGTGCTGGCTGACCCGCAGCTGGACGCCTTGCGCATGCTGGTGCCGGCCGACCATCCCGACATTCCCGGCCTGCGGGTGCCCCGGGTCCCCGTGCGGCTGGCGACGCTGCCGCCGGCCGCCAAGGCGCGGGGGGCGCCGCTGCTCGGCCAGGACACGTGGGCCGTGCTGCGGGCGGCGGGTTTGCCGGCCGCGGAACTGCACGCGCTGTGGCGGGACGGCGTGCTGGCTGGACCCATCCCGCAGGATGAGGTTTCCGGTGCGGAAAAGGCGACCGATTGATGGGCGGCCCTGGGCGTGGGAGGACCAGCAGCTGACCAGGGAGCGGACGCGGCGCGAGACGAAGCAGCGGCACTGACGAACGCCGGCGGTCGGGGGAGGGCCAGGCATGATTGAGCTGACCGCAGAGCAGAAAGAGATTCTGGCCATGGTGCGGGAGTTCGCCGAGCGGGAGATCAAGCCCGTGGTCAAGGAATACGAGCCGCACGACCGCTACCCGTGGCCCATCGTCGAGCGGATGAAGGAGCTGGGCCTGTTTGGGCTGACGATCCCGGAGGAGTACGGCGGGGCCGGTCTTGACCACGTGACGTATGCCCTTGTGTTTGAGGAGCTGTCGGCCGCGTGGATGAGCGTCGCCGGCGTCCTGGGCACCCACTCCATCATGGCCTCCGTCATCAACACCTACGGCACCGAGGAGCAGAAGCGGCGGTTTCTCCCCCGCATGGCCACGGGCGAGCTGCGCGGGGGGCTGGCCCTGACCGAGCCCGAGGCCGGTTCCGACGTGGCCAACATCCAAACCCGTGCGGTGCGGGACGGCGACCACTACGTGCTCAACGGGACCAAGACGTTCATCACCAACTCCCGGCACGGCACGGGGCTTTTGGTGCTGGCCAAGACCAATCCCGACGCGGAGCGGCCAAGCCGCGGCATGTCGGCGTTTATCTTTGAGCATTTCGGTGACGTGCCCGGGTTTACGGTGCGCCGGGACATCCACAAGCTGGGCTACCGGGGCCTGGACACGTGCGAGATCGGCTTCGAGAACGTGCGCATCCCCGCCGAGAACCTGGTGGGCGGTGTGGAAGGCCACGGCTTCAAGCATGTGATGAGCGGCCTCGAGGTGGGCCGGCTCAACGTGGCCGCCCGCGCCGTGGGCGTGGCCCGGGCCGCGTTTGAAGACGCCATCCGTTACGCGCAGCAGCGGGTCGCTTTCGGGAAACCCATCGCCCGCCATCAGGCGGTGCAGCAGCTCTTGGCCGACGCCTACACGCAGATCGAAGCCGCCCGCTATCTGGTGCTGCACGCGGCCAAGAAGAAGGACCGGGGCGAGCGGGTCGACCTGGAGGCGGGCGTGGCCAAGCTGTTCGCCAGCGAGATGTGCGGCCGGGTAACGCTGGACATGATGCGGGTCCTGGGCGGCTACGGGTACACCACCGACTTCGACCTGGAGCGGTACTACCGGGACGCACCGCTGATGATCATCGGCGAAGGCACCAACGAGATCCAGCGCATGGTCATCGCCAACCGGCTGCTGGAACTGTATACTGTGTAGCGCCCGGGCCGGCGAGCCGCCCGGCGTCATCTTGGGCCGCAGGGCGGGGAGGCGGGATTGGTGAACAACGCGTCGGAGCGATACGGAACGGAACGGGCCGGCGGCCATGCCGGGAGCGTTTCGAGACCACGCTCGGGCCACACCATCCACGACACCTCCGGTGCGGCCGCGCCGGCGCCGCGTCCCAGGCCCGTCCACGTGGACGACATCCGCCGCGCCGTGGCGGAGCTGTTGGTGGAGGCCAACTGTTCCATCGGCGACGATGTGCTGGACGCGCTGCGGCAGGCCGCAGAGGAAGAGCAGTCGCCGCTGGCGCGGGACATTCTGCAGCAGCTGGTGGCCAACTACGAGCTGGCCCGCCGGGAGCGGGTGCCCGCTTGCCAGGACACGGGGCTGACGGTGGTGTTTCTCGAGGTCGGCCAGGATGTGCACCTGGTGGGCGGCGATCTGCGGGCGGCGGTGGATGAGGGCGTGCGGGACGGCACCCGGGCCGGGTACCTGCGCAACTCCGTGGTGGGCGACCCGCTTGTGCGCATCAACACCGGCGACAACGGGCCGGCGGTGCTGCACATCGACATCATTCCCGGCGACCGGGTGCACGTGACCGTCGCGTGCAAAGGGTTCGGCAGCGAAAACAAGAGCCGGCTGGCCATGCTGACCCCGGCCGACGGGCTGGAAGGCGTCAAGCGGTTCGTGGTGGAAACGGTGGACCGGGCCGGCGCCCAGGCGTGCCCGCCGCTCATCGTGGGCGTGGGCATCGGCGGCAGCTTCGAACTGGCCGCCCGCCTGGCCAAGCAGGCCCTGCTGCGCCCCATCAACCGGCGGCACGCCCGCCCCGACATCCGGCAGCTGGAGGAAGAGCTGCTGGAGGAGATTAACTGTCTGGGCATCGGGCCGCAGGGCTTGGGCGGCATCAAGACGGCCCTGGGCGTGAACATCGAGGTGTACCCGACTCACATCGCGGGCCTGCCCGTGGCCGTCAACATCGGCTGCCATTCCAATCGCCACCGGGATGCGTGGCTGTAGGCGGCCGGTTGGGGCCGCCGGCTGCCCGCCGCAGCGCGCGGGCCATCGCGCCGGCGGCTAGCGGGCGGCAGGCGAGGCGGGCCGGCTCGCAGGCCGCCGGGCGGCGCCGAGCGGGAGCGGACCATGGCTGTAGAGCTGTACATCGATCCCATCTTGCCGGCTGAGGATGCGCGGCGATTGCGGGCCGGCGATCGGGTGCTGTTCACGGGCGAGCTGTGGACCGCCCGCGACGCCGCGTGCGGGCGGATGGCCCGGGCGCTGGCCGCGGGCGAGCCGCTGCCGGTGGAGTTGCGGGGTCGAGTCATCTACGCGGTGGGGCCCACCCCGGCGAAACCGGGCCAGGCCATCGGCTCCGCCGGACCCACCACCGCGGCGCGGCTTTTGCCGTACCTGGAGGCGCTCTTGGGCGCGGGGATGGCGGGGCTCATGGGCAAAGGCGACTGGCCGGCCCATGCGGTCGACATCTTCCGGCGCCACGGCGCGGTGTACTTCGTCGCCCTGGGCGGGGCCGGGGCGCTTTTGGCACAAGCGGTGAAAGAAGTGGAAGTGGTCGCCTACGCGGATCTGGGCACGGAAGCCATCCACCGCCTGCGGGTGGAGCGGTTTCCCGCCATCGTCGCCATCGACGCGCACGGGAACGACTTGCACCGCCAAGCCCGCGCCGAATGGGCCCGCCGGCTGCAGGGCGCGCTGGCCGGCGACGCGGCGAGCGGCGGCCAGGGAGGTTGAGGCATGTACCGCAGCTACCTTTTCAGCCCAGCCAGCGATCCCAACAAGATGGAGAAGGGTCTGCGCAGCGGCGCGGACGCGGTCATCTTCGATCTCGAGGACGGCGTCGCGCCGTCGCAGAAGGACGCGGCCCGCGCGAACCTGGTGGCGTTCCTGGAGCGGATCGACTGGGACGCGCCGCACCCGGCGGTGTTCGTG
>DATCKT010000169.1:0-2229 GCA_036562195.1 Limnochordales bacterium | reverse complement strand
ACCCGGAAGCGCCGCGCATCCCCCAGCCGCCTGGTCAGGAAGAACTCCACCTGGGCCACGGCCTCTGCCGCCCGCGCCGACGAGCTGGCCTGCGCCGCGAAGTAGGAGACGGTCCGGGTCTTGGCGATCCGCTCCATCATGGTGGAAACCGGCAGGTACAGCTGCATGTCGAAGTCGCCGCCCAGCGCCTGCCCGCGGGGCGCCATGACGCCCACCACCCGCAGGGCCTGGCGCCGGTTGCCGACGATGGCGATGATCTCCTGACCGATCGGATCGGCGTGCTCGAACAATTGAACCGCGAGCTCCGACCCCAACACCGCCACGGGCTGCTGCTCGCTGACGTCCCAGTCGGTGATGAACCGGCCGCGGTCCAGGTGGTAGTTCATCACGGTCAGGAACGGAGGCGTCACGCCCACCAGATTGGCCTGCACATTGACGCCGCCCGCCACCAGCAGCGCCCGGCCCGTCACCACCGGCACCACGTTGATCACGTCCGGCAGCCGGCGCTCCATCTCCTCGGCCATGGCGACGGTGAAGACGCTGCGGACTTCCTCCTGCACCCGCCCGGCGCTGCCCCGGGGCACCGACGGGTTGATGGTGATGAGATTGGACCCCAGCTGCGAAATGTTGGCCAGCACCACCTGCTGCCCTCCGGTGCCGATGGACACCACACTCACCACGGCCGCCACGCCGATGATGATGCCCAGCATGGACAAGATGGACCGCAGCGTGTTGGCCCGCAGGCTGTGGATGGCGGTGCGCAGCGTGTCCACCATGCTCACGCTCGATCCGCCTCCTGCCCGCCGGGAGTCCGGCCATGGACCGGCCCGGCCGGCCCCGGCCTCGCCCCTGCGACCGCCGCGGCGGCCGGCTCCAGCCGTTCGTCGCGGGAGATAAGACCGTCGCGGATGTGGATGATCCGTCGCGTCTTGGCCGCCACTTCGGGATCGTGGGTGACGATGACGATGGTGTGGCCCTCCTCGTTGAGGCGCACCAAAAGCTGCATGATCTCGGTTCCCGTGGCCGTGTCCAGCGCGCCCGTGGGCTCATCCGCCAGGATCACCGCTGGGTGATTGACCAAGGCCCGGGCGATGGCCACCCGCTGCTTTTGCCCGCCGGACAGCTCATTGGGCCGGTGATCCACCCGGTCGCCCAAGCCGACGGCCTCAAGCATCGCACGGGCCCGCTCCCGCCGCTCCCGCCGCCCGACCCCGGCATACACCAGCGGCAGCTCCACGTTCTCCAGCGCCGTCAACCGGGGCAGCAGGTTGAACTGCTGGAAGACGAAGCCGATCTTGCGGTTGCGGATCTCCGCCAGCCGGTCGTCGCTCACCTGCGTTACGTCGACGCCCTCCAGCTCCACCGTCCCCGAGGTGGGCCGGTCCAGGCAGCCCATGATCTGCATCAGGGTCGACTTGCCCGAGCCCGACGGTCCCATGATGGCCACCAGTTCGCCTTCCTCAATGGTGAAACTCACGCCCCGCAGCGCATGCACCTGCACGGCGCCCATGTCGTACACCTTGGTTACGTTTCGGGCCGCGAACATCACCGCCACGGCGCTTCCTCCTATCGGCCCGGCAGCACGGGCATGCGCACGCCAAAGCCGCCCCCGAAGCCTGGGAAACCGGCGCCGGGACCGCCGGTGGTGCGGGTTGATGCAGCCGGCGTCCCGCCGCGGTAGTTGAGTGCGACGACCTGGTCGCCGATGTTGAGTCCAGAGCGGATTTCCACCCACACGCCGTCCGACAGGCCCGTTTCCACCGGGACGACCTCGGACTCCCCGTTGACGATACGCGTCACCGTGCGGGTGTTGCCGTCATCCCAGATGGCCTCCACTGGTACCACTGGCACGCCGCGGGCCGCCGCCACTTCGATCTGAACCGTAGCGGTGTATCCCGGCCGCAGGAAAGGGTCGGTCTCCAGAAACCGCACGGTCACCGGCACGGTCACCACGCTTCCTTGTACGTTGGCCACCAAGCTGACCGACTGCACAACGCCGCGCCGCACCCGGCCTGGGTCTGCATCCAGGCGGATGGAGGCCGATTGGCCTACCTGAACTTGTGCGATGTCCAGCTCGTCGACGGAAACCTCCACCTGGAAAATGCTGTCGTCCATGAGCTGGACGACGACGTCATTGGTGTTGATGGACTGGCCCGGTTCCACGTGCACCGCGGTGATGACGCCGGCGAAGGGTGCCCGCAAGTACGTTTGCTCCAAAGCCTCCTGGGC
>DATCKT010000150.1:0-4613 GCA_036562195.1 Limnochordales bacterium | reverse complement strand
CTCCGGGCAGGGGACGAAGTGCTCCAGCTCGATCATGAGCTTGACGGTCTCCTCGTCCTGGACCGGGATCTGATCGTCCGCGTCCGCGCTGTGCAGGCCGCAGCGGTGCGTCTGCGCCTCGGCGTCATGGATCACGCGGGTGCGGTGGTTGGCCACAAACACGGGCAGTCCCCCCTTCGCGGCGATTGGTAGTATGCCGCGCCGGGGGGACTGTCATTAGGCCACGGTGCCGATGGGCGGCCAAGAGTTTCCCGCCCCGGGTGTCCAGACGCGGCCTAGATGTGGATGGCCGCGCCCATGGCGGCCAGGGCCGCCTCCTTGACGCTCTCGGACAAGGTCGGATGGGCGTGGATGGTGGCCGCTACGTCGTGCAGGGTGGCCTCGATGGTCTGCCCGAGGCCGATCTCCGCGATGAGCTCCGATGCCTCCGGGCCGATGGCGTGCATGCCCAGGATCTCGTCATATTGGTTCTCGGCCACGATCTTGACGAAACCGTCGGTGCGGCCGGTCGCCACCGCCAGGCCGTTGCCCCGCAAGGGGAAGACGCCGGTCTTGACGTCGTAGCCGGCCTCGCGCGCTTGCGCTTCGGTGAGGCCCACCGAGGCCACCTGCGGCTGGCAGTAGGTGGCGCGGGGCACCTTGCGGTAGTCGATGGCCCGCACCGGGTGCCCGGCGATGGCTTCGGCCGCCACGACCCCCTGCTCCGAGGCCACATGGGCCAAGAGCGGCGGGCCGGTGCAGTCGCCGATGGCGTAGATGCCCGGCACGTTGGTTTCCATGCGCTCGTTGACGGGGATGAAGCCCCGCTCGACCTTGACGCCCGCGGCCTCCAGGCCCAGATCTTCGGTGTTGCCGATGACACCGATGGCCACCAGGACCGCGTCGGCCTTGAGGGATTGCGCGCTCGACCCTTCGCCGGCGGCCAAGTGAACAGTGACGCCTTGCTCGTCCTGGTCGACGCCGGCCACGCTGGCGCTGGTGAAAACCTTGATGCCCCGCTTCTTGAAGATCTTGGTCAGCTCTTGGCTGATCTCGGGCTCCTCGGCGGGCAGGATCTGGGGCAGGGCTTCCACCAGCGTCACGTCCGCGCCGAAAGAGTTGAAGACCGACGCGAACTCGACCCCGATGGCGCCGGCGCCGATGATGATAATGGACTTAGGCAGCTCGGTCATGGCCAGCGCGTCCCGGCTCGTCAGCACCCGGCGCCCGTCCGGTTCGAGGCCGGGCAGGCTTCTCGGGCGCGCCCCGCTCGCGATGACGATCTTGCCGGCCGAGAGGGTCGGCCCGCCGGCCACGGCCACCTGGCCCGGCCCGGTGATGCGGGCGTGGCCCTGGTAGACCGTGACGCCGTTGGAGCGCATCAAGTACTCCACGCCTTTGCGCAGGCGGTCCGCCGCGCGCCGGCTATTTTTGTGCGCGCCCGCGTAGTCCGGGCGCACGTTCTCCACGATGATCCCAAACTCCGCCGCCCGCCGGATCTCCTCCAGCAGGCCGGCGCTATACAGCAAGGCCTTGGTGGGGATGCAGCCCCAGTTGAGGCAGATGCCGCCCAAGGCGTCCTTTTCGACAAGACCCACGCTGAGGCCCAGTTGCCGCGCGCGGATGGCGCACACGTAGCCGCCCGGGCCGCCTCCAATGATGACCACGTCATGGCGCGCGGCTTCGCCGTTGCTCATGATTGTCACCCTCCCCGCAGATCTTCCGCCGGTTCCGCCTACAGCCGTGCCGGCACCGCAGTGGGCGGCGGCCGGCCGCCGCCGCCCCAGTCCTCAGATGAGCAAGCGCAGCGGGTTCTCCAGGATCGCCTTGAGGTCCTGGAGGAACTGGGCCACTTGCGCGCCGTCGGTGACCCGGTGGTCGGCCGACACGGTGACGCGCATGACGCGTCCCACCGTGAGCTGGCCGCCGCGCACCACCGGCTGCTCCAGCACGCCGCCCACGGCCAGGATGGCGCCCTGGGGCGGGTTGATAATGGCCACGAAGTCTTCAACGCCGAACATGCCCAGGTTGCTGACGGTGAAGGTGCCGCCCTGGTACTGTTCCGGCTTGAGGCGCCCGCCGCGGGCGGCCTCGGCCAGCTCCCGGGCCTCCCGGGCGATCTCCGCCAGCGATTTGGCGTGGGCGTCCCGGATGACGGGCGTGACCAAGCCGTCGGGCAGCGCCACCGCCATGGCCAGGTGGACGGCGCCGTGGTAGCGGATGGCGTCGCCCTCAAAGGACGCGTTGAGGGACGGGTGGCGGACCAGCGCGAGAGCCGTCGCTTTCAGCACCAGGTCGTTGACGGACACCGCCGGCACATCGTCGCCCAGCTCCTTGATCTGCTGGCGCAGCGCCATCGCCCGGTCCATGTCGATGGCCATGGTGACGTAGAAGTGGGGCGCCTGCTGCTTGCTCTCGGCCATGCGCCGGGCGATGGTTTGGCGCATGCGGGAGAGGGGCACCACTCGTTCGACCAAAGCCGGCGCAGGACGCACCGCCGGCCGGACGACCGGGGTCGCCGCGGCCGGGGCCGCCGCGGCGGGTGCTGCCGCCGCGGTGGCTGTGGGGGCCTGCGCTGGCGCCGCCAACGCGGCGACGGCGGCCAGGACGTCCTGCTTCACGATGCGGCCCCCGGGTCCGGTGCCGGTCAACCCCCGCAGGCTGATCCCGTGTTCCGCGGCCAGCCGGCGGGCGAGGGGCGAGGCTTTAATGCGCCCGGCCCCGTTGGCGCTGGGGGCAGGCGGCGCGGCCGCCGCCGCGGGGGGCGCCGGAGCCGCGGCCGGAGTTGGGGCTGCAGGTGCCGCCGGCGCGGCCTGCACCGGCGGAACGGTTGCGCCGACCGCAGGCGCTGCCGCCTGGGCCCCGGCACCGGCCTGCGTCGCCGGCGCCGCCTCGGCCGGTGCCGCCGCGTCCGCGTCGTCGGCCTCGCCGGTGTCGACGATGGCGATGGGGGAGCCGACGGGCACGGTCTGCCCCTCGGCCACCAGCAGTTCCTTCACGACGCCCGTGTGGAACGACTCGATCTCGACCACGGCCTTGTCGGTTTCCACTTCGGCGATCGGCTCGCCGCGCCGTACCTGATCGCCGGGTCGCTTCAGCCAGCGCACCAGCGTGCCTTCGCGCATGTCAAACCCCATCTGGGGCATGGTTACCTTAGCCATAAGCGTTCCCTCCCTGGAGGAGCACTGGTCGGAGCGTCGGAGTCGCCGTCGCGGGCGGGGCGCTCCTCAGCCCGCCATGACGGGAGCGCCGACCCGGATGTTCAGCACCTCAAGGCACGCCTCGACGATTTGCCGGCTGCTGGGGAACGCCAGTTTCTCCAGGTTGGCGGCGTAAGGGGTCGGCACCTCCAGTTGGCTCACCCGCAGAACGGGCGCGTCCAGGTCGTCGAAGGCCTCTTCCTGTATACGGGCGGCCACCTCGGCGCCGATGCCGAAGCTGCGCCAGTCTTCGCCCACCACCACCGCCCGGTTGGTGCGGGCCACCGAGTCCAGCACCGGTCCCATGTCCAGCGGCCGCAGCGTGCGCAGGTCCACCACTTCCGCCTCGATGCCCTGCTTGGCCAGCTCTTCCGCGGCCGCCAGGGCTTCCATGGTCATGCGGGAATAGGCGACGATGGTGACGTCGCGCCCGCGCCGCTTGATGTCGGACACGCCGATGGGCACCACGTAGTCCTCCTCGGGCACCTCGCCCCGGGTGCCGTACAGCAGGCTATGCTCGATGAAGATCACCGGGTCGTCGTCGCGGATGGACGCCTTGAGCAGGCCCTTGGCATCGTAGGGCGTCGCCGGCGCCACCACCTTGAGCCCGGGGATGTGGGCAAACAGTACCTCCAGGTTCTGCGAGTGGGTGGCCGCCAGCCGCCGGCCGCCGCCGACGGTGCGGATGACGAGGGGGCAGCGGAACTGCCCGCCGAACATGTAGTGGATCTTGGCCACGTTGTTGATGATCTGGTCGATGGCGACCAGCGTGAAGTTGATGGTCATGATCTCGGCCACGGGCCGCAGTCCGTCCATGGCCGCACCCGCGGCTGCCCCGATGATGGCGGTTTCCGAAATGGGCGTGTCCTTGACCCGCTTCTCGCCGAACTCCTCCAGCAGGCCTTTGGTTACGGCGTAAGAGCCGCCGTAGCGCCCGATGTCCTCACCCAGCAGAAACACGCGCTCATCCCGCAGCATCTCTTCGCGCAGCGCCTGGCGTACCGCTTCCCTATAGGTAATCACCGCCACGGTCACCGCACCTCCCTCAGTCGTCGTTGGAACCGAAACCGCCCTCCGTGCACCTGCTCATTCCTATGGGTTGACGTAGACGTGGTCGAACAGCGTGTTCGGGTCCGGTTCGGGGCTTTCGTCGGCGAAGCGCACCGCGTCCTCGACGGTGGCCTCCACCTCTTGTTCGACCGCCGCCAGTTCCGCCTCGTTCGCGTGGCCTTCTTCCTGGAGCTGCCGGCGGAACCGCTTGATGGGGTCCTGGGCCTTCCAGCGCTCCACTTCCTCCTTGGAGCGGTAGAGCTCGGGGTCCGCCATGGAGTGGCCGCGGAAGCGGTAGGTGACCAACTCGACCAGGGACGGGCCTTCGCCCGCCCGGGCGCGCTCGACCATCGCCCGCACCGCCGCCTCCACTTCCAGCACGTC
>DATCKT010000128.1:0-3449 GCA_036562195.1 Limnochordales bacterium | reverse complement strand
GGCGTGGGCTGACCGCGCCCGGCTGGCGACCATTGGGATGGAGGCTGTCCCATGCCTTACTTGCTCGGCATTGACGTGGGCACTTCGGGCACCAAGACGCTGCTCGCGCATGCGGACGGGCGCGTCGCGGCCAGCGCGACGGTGGACTATCCCCTGCATGCAGGGAAACCGGGGTGGGCGGAACAGGACGCGGCCGACTGGTGGGACGCGACGGTGGCGGGCATTCGCCGCGTGCTGCAAGAGTCCGGGGTGCGGCCGGAGGAGATCGCCGGCATCGGCGTCACCGGCCAGATGCACAGCTCCGTGCTGCTGGACGCCCAAGGCCAGGTGGTGCGCCCGCCCATCCTCTGGTGCGACGTGCGGACGGCGGCCGAGTGCCGCCAGATCGAGGCGGATGTCGGCGGCCGGGCGCGCCTCATCGAGCTCACGGGCAATCCGGCCTTGGAGGGCTTCACCGCGCCCAAGCTCATCTGGCTGCACAACCACGAGCGGGAGAGCTACGACCGCATCAGGACGGTCATGCTGCCCAAGGACTACATCCGCTACCGCCTGACGGGCGAGATGGCCACCGACGTGTCCGACGCAGCGGGGACGCTCTTGTTTGACGTGCGGGCGCGGCAATGGTCCATGCCCGTGGTGGAAAGCCTCGGGCTCGATCCGGCGTGGCTGCCGCGGGTTGCCGAGTCGGCGGAGGTGGTCGGGACAGTGACGGAGGCGGCGGCCCAAGTGACCGGGCTCAAGACGGGCACGCCCGTGGTGGCGGGCGGCGCGGACAACACCTGCGGCGCCATCGGGGCGGGCGTGGTGCGGCCGGGCCAGGCGCTGGTCAGCATCGGCTCCTCCGGCGTTGTCTTTGTACCCACCGCCGAGCCCCAGCTGCACCCCGACGGCATCGTGCACACCTTCGTCCATTCGGTGCCCGCCACATGGTACGTTATGGGCGTGACGCTCGCGGCTGGGCTCTCCCTGCGCTGGCTGCGGGACGAACTGGGGCATATGGAGCAGTTGAGCGCGAGCCTCGCGGGCATGAGCGCGTACGAGCTGCTCTCCGCCCAGGCGCAACAGGCTCCCCCGGGCGCCTCCGGGTTGTACTTCCTTCCCTACTTGACCGGCGAGCGCACGCCGCATGCGGACGCCAACGCCCGGGGCGTCTGGTTTGGCCTTTCCGCCAGCCACAAGCGGGCCCATCTCATCCGCTCGGTCTTCGAGGGCATCACGTACTCATTGCGGGACGCGCTGGACGCCATCCGGGCGATGGGTGTGGACGTGGACGAGGTGCGGCTCGTGGGCGGTGGCGCCAAGAGCGCTTTCTGGCACCAGCTGACGGCGGACATCTTGAACGTCCGGGTGGCCCGGATGCAGATGGACGAAGGGCCCGGCTTCGGGGCGCTGCTCCTCGCGGGCGTCGGCAGCGGCGTTTACCGCGACATCTTCGAGGCCACGGAACGCACGGTGCGCCTGCGGGACGCGGCGGAACCCGACGCGGCCGCTGCCCAAGACTACCACGAGCGCTTTCGCTTCTACCGCTCGCTCTACCCGGCGCTGAAGCAGTCCTTCGCCGATGTCAACCGGTGGCAAGCGTAGGGGTCAGCGGAAAAGAGCGTACAGGATGGACGGGCGGCCGCCGACGGCCGCCCGCCGCCGTGGGGTGATGGTAAATTGGCGCACTATCTCGTGCGGGCCCGCTTGAAACCCGGGCGCACGGCAGAACTGCGGAAGAAGCTGGAAACCGGCGCGTTCGAGTCGTTGCGGCCCTTCGGCCGGGAGCTTTCGTCAGCGCTGCGGCGGGCCCGCCGGGACCCGGAAACCGGCGAAGCGGTGTGGGAGGAGCAGTGCTTCTGCTCGCCGCCGCTGGCCATGGAGCGGCCCGCGGTCCTGGACCACTACTTCGACGACATCCGCACCGAAGCCGTCGCCCCGGGCCAAGGCTGGCGCCGGATCGAGGGGCTGCCTAAGCTTTGGCATTGAGCGTTTGACCCGCCGCCTCGATTTCCGCCAGATCCGCCTCGGTCGGCTTGAAGTATTGCTCGGCTCTATCAGTCCGTCGCAACGGTGATGGACGTGACGAAGCGCTCGTGCCGGCCGGGGGCAAGCTCCCGCAGGCCCGTCAGCGCGGGCGGCAAGTCCAGGTTGGGGGCGTTGGCGATCCACGTGTACGGCTCCGGGCACACGAACCCGCTGCGTCCATCGGCGGTGTAGACGTACCAGTGCCGGAAGCTTTCGTCGACCGGATAGCGGACGGAAAGGCGCGCCGGCCCCGCGGCGTAGGTCAGCGTCGCGGCGCTGGGTTTCGCCGCTTCCCCCACGAAAAACGCGTCGTCCAAGGCCACGCCCGCCAGGCTCATGCCCCGGGCCAGCTCGTCGCGGAAAGGAAAGTCCTCCACTTCGCCCGTGGGCAGCATCCTTTCGTCCAGGCGCCAGCGTTTGGCCACGTCCAGCGCGAAGCGGGCGTCGTCAGGCAGCGCGAACGCGGTGTGAAACCCGAAGCCGTAAGGGAACGGCTCGGCCCCGACGTTGTGCACTTCGGCTTCTTTCAAGAGGGTGCTGCCGTCCAGGGCAAAGCGCAACGTGAGCACAAAGTGGTGGGGGAACTGGCGCAGGATAGCCTCGCGGTCCGCGTGGCGGGCCACGTCAAAGCGGGTCTCCACCACCGGCCGCCCAACCTCGTCCACTTCCGCCCGCACCACGTCCCACGGGCGCATGTAGACGAACCCGTGGATGTGGTTGCCGCGCGCCGGCTCATTGATGTCGAACTGATACTCCCGCCCCCGGTACGCAAACCGACCGCCCGCGATGCGGTTGGGCGGAAACAGCACGGGCACACCGTACAGCACGGGGCCGAAGCCCTGCCAAAAAGCCCCGGCCGATTCCGGCACCCGCAAGAGCTCCGCGCCCGTGGGCTCGTGCACCAGGGAAATCAGGTTGGATCCCCACGCCGGCACCACCACGAAGGCCAGCTGGCCGTTGCTGGCCCGGATGGCCCGCTGCCCCAAAAACGTGGTTTCTTCCACCAAAGCGCCCATGGTCACCCCCACCCGCTGTAGAATTTGCCCGCGGGTTCCCTTCTCCCGCAGCCCCGCTGGCCGTCCTTTCCACGGAGGCCGGAACGCTTCCTGCCGACACCAGCCGCGCCATCCGCGGCTTTTCCTCCAGCCACAGAATGCCGGTGACGCCCCGGGGATAGCACTTGTTGCCGATGATGCGGCCCGCCAGGCTCTGGTCGCTCCAGCTCCACACCGAGAGCTCGGGATGCGGCAGCCACCCACATGGGCCAGGTCCGCCCGCTCGCCCGCCGCATCCCACGGCCGGCCCTGTTGCGGCCGGGGTACTCCCGGGTCTCCCGCACTTTTGATGCTCCGCGGCAGCCCAGCGAGAATATTGGGGCTTTCACCTCTCAACGTCCCATGGAGTCCTCGACAACCGCTCATGCAGTGGAGTCGGTGTTCATC
>DATCKT010000127.1:0-6012 GCA_036562195.1 Limnochordales bacterium | reverse complement strand
GCCGTGGACGGGACCAGGGCCGCCCGCCGATGGCCCCGGCCGCTGGAGGGTTGAGACGGCATGCGGTGTCTTGACGACGCGCTGCTGCAGATGCACATCGAAGGCGAACTGGCGCCCGCCGCGGCGGAGATCGTGCGGATCCACCTGGCGTCGTGCGCGCGGTGCCGAGCCGCGGTGGCCCGCTACAAGCAGCTGCTCTGGGACCTGGAACATCCCGAGGAGCCGCCGCTGCCGCCCGAGCTGGGCGCGATGCAGGCGGCGCTGATGGCGGCATGGACCGAGCAGCAGCGGGAGGCCGCGCAGCAGGCGCACCGGACCGCTGCCCGCCGCCTGGTGCCGGCATGGGCCGGGTACAGCGTCCTCTGGACGCGCTACCTGCCGGCGGCGGACCTGCTGAGTGGGTTCCTTTCCCGCACGGAGCGGCGCCTGGTGGCCGATCGGCTGCCTCTGGTGAGCCGGTGGCTAAAGCGGAGGAGGTGATAGCCGTTGACACGGTAATGCACGCTGTGGCGCTGGTGCTGTGGGTGTTGGCCGGTGCGCTGGCCCTGGCGCTGGTGGGGGGACTGGCGGCCCTGTGCATGCCGCTGCGGGTGTCGGTCGCGGTTCGGGGCCTGGACCTGAACGAAGGCGCCGGGCTGCTGCCGGAAGGCCAGTGGCGCTGGGAGGTGCGCTGGCTGTTGGGCCTGCTGCGCTGGTCGGGGGCTAAGGAGCCGGGAGAGCCGCCCACGTCGCAGCTGCACGTGCTGGGCTTCACCATACCGGTGCCCGCCAAGTTTGGGGCCAAGGGCGGCGCCGCACGGCGGCGGGTTCCCTTCGGCCAGGTGCCCCGCGGACCCCGGCCACGGGTCAACCTCTCCGACCTCCGGGTCCTGTGGCCCGAGGTGCGGCGGCTGTTGGCCTCCCTGCGGCGCTGCGGGGAAATGGAGGCTGCGGGGGATCTGGTCTACGGCTTCGAGGATCCGGCCCTGACCGGCTGGTGCGAGGCGGCGCGGGCCATGGTGCCGTGGCCCCGCGGGCTCGCCCTGACGCCCGACTTCGGCGGCCCGCGGCTCTCCGGCGACGCCTCGGTGCGCCTGACCGTCACACCCATCCGGGGCGCCGTCGCGTTCACCCGCTTCCTCTTGCGACCGCCGGTGCGCCGGTGGTGGTGGCGGCAGCTGCGCCAGCGCCGCCGCCGGGAGGCAGCCAAGAACAGCCCGCCAGCGGCCAGCGCTTTGCGGGCGTAGGCCGGCGTCGGACGGCAGTCTGCCGCCGGCCCGCGGGCCGGCGGCAACACGGCGGAAACGCCGCTGAGAACACAAAGGAGGGTGTACGATGAACGTCGAGGTCATTCTGGATAAGGTCGTCAGCACCTTGAATACCCGCACCGTGGTGGGCGAGCCCCTGGAGTTCCAGGGCGTCACGCTGGTGCCCATTGTCGACATCGCGTTCGGCTTCGGGGCCGGCGGCGGCGAGGCCCCTGGGGGCCAGGGCGGTTCCGGTTGCGGCAGTGGTGGCGGGGGCGGCGGCCGCATGAAGGTGGCCGGCGTGGTGGTCATCAAGGACGGCGATGTGCGCTTCCTGCCCACCAGCACCGGCGGCACCTTGGACAAGCTGCTGGACGCCGTGCCCGACCTCTTGCAAAAGGTCAAGGCCAAGGCGGACCGGTGCCGCCAGGGGGAGAGAGACGACGACTAAGCCGGCTGCCGCGTGGGCGGAGTCGACCGCCCGGCCCGCGGCGCCGCCCGCCGGCGGCGCCGCGGGCCGCGCGCGCCCCGCACCGCGGGCGCAGCGGGCGTCACGCACCGTGACAGCGGGCCCGCGTCCAGCGCCGAACGCCGGCAGTCCCTCCGCCCCCACGCTCGCCAGGCGCGTCCGCCGGCGCTAGAGCCCCGCGAAGTATGCGTACGCCGCGATCGCCAGGATCAAGAGTCCGATGACGCCGGCGAAGCCGACGGCGAAGCGCAGCCGCGGCGAGGGCCGGCCGCCGGACACCTGCTTGGCCACGGCCCGCAGCACCCAGTAGATTACCAGCTGAAACAGGCCTAAGATAAGAAAGACGACCCAAACGGGCATGCCGCCACCTCCCTGGGCTTGTGCCCGGCGTAGCCGGCTTTTCTTTGGGCGCTGGCCGCGGTCCTTGCGGGCTGTGACGCTGCGGGAGGCGGCGCAGGGTCTACAACCCGTCCAGGGAGGGACGAGCGGTGCACCTGCGGGACGCGCAAGCCGCGGTGGACGAATGGATCAGCCAATTCGAGGAAGGGTATTGGCCGCCCTTGGCCAACCTGGCCCGCCTCGCCGAAGAAGTGGGCGAGCTGGCCCGGGAGCTGAACGCCCACTACGGTCCCAAGAAGAAAAAGCCCGGCGAACCCGCCGGCGACATCGGGCTGGAACTGGCCGACTGCCTCTTTGTGCTGGTCTGCCTGGCCAACTCGCTGCGCATCGACCTGGAAGACGCCTTCGCCCGCACCCTGGAGAAGTACCGGGTGCGGGACGCGCACCGCTGGACCCGCCGCCAGCCGCCGGCGGACCAGGCGCCCTAATCCGGCTACCGCCCGCCCGAGAACCGGTGCCGCGGCCACTGGGCGGCCGAACGGACCGGCCGCTCCAATGCGGCCGCCGATTCCTGCCGCCCCAGGGCCTGCACCGTGACGGCGACGGTGTCGGGGATGGCCTGGATGAGCTCGCGCGCCCGGTTGGCCTCGGCTTGGTCGATCTCCGCGGCCACGGCCACCGTGCGGCTCACGGGGTCCGCTTGCACCCGGAGGCGATCACTAGGGCAACGAAACCGGCGCGGGATGAGGACCCGCACGGTCGATTCCACTTCCAGCCGCCAGCCCGGCCGGGCCAGCCAGAGGATGTAGGCGTCCTGCAGCCGGCCCAGCAGCCAGGCCAGCACCGGTCCCCACGCCCAGAGCAGCCACGTGTTGATGAGCCGCAAGGGCGGCCACCACTGGGCCGCCAAGAAGAACGCGCCGTATCCCGCCGCGGCCGCGCAGACCGTGTGGGCGCCCACTTCCCACGGCCCTACACGGACATAGCGCAGCCGGAGCACCGTCCAGCGCCGCAGCAGCGCATACGCCCCGCCCACGGCGGCCATGGCCAGGCCACTCAACCACGCGTACCGGGCATATTGCAGCGCGAAACCGAGGTTGCCGGCCAGCCTCAAGCGGGCGGCACCACCGTCCTGCTGCAGCCAGATGATGACCCCTTCGAACCCCGCGTACACCAAAAACACGAGCGGCACCGCGATGACCAGCGTCAGCCCCGCGGCGGCGCCGGCCGCCGTCGTCAGCCACCACGGCGCGCAACCTGCCAGTCCGTCCCGGCGCAATTGGTCCAGATCCGCGTGCCCCGTCGGCACGAACCGCGCTCCCACGCTTGTCGCCCCCCACGCCAGCGCCGGACTCTCATTCGAAATACTTCAATTCAAACCCCTGCTGGGCCTCCCTGACTCGTCCATTCTTTGGATCGCATCACGCGGCGGCCTTCCGGCCCAGTTCCATCAAGAGGCGCCAAGCAAAGGTTTCCGCCAGCGCCAGCGTGGCCTGATCCACGTTGTCCAGCACATCGGTGTGCCAGTGGTAGTTGGGAATCGCGCCATTGTCCAGCGCGGCCAACAGCGTGATGACCGGGAAACCGGCCACCGCCACCGGCAAGGCGTCGGTCGGCAGCAGGAGATTGGCCAAAGGCTGGATGGCGTCGCTCACTTGCGGCGCCGACGCCCGGGCCAAGGCCACCAGTTCAGGGTCGTACCGGCGGTAGACCAGCATGCCCTCCCCCAACAGGTAGCGCAGCCGGCCGCCGCCCACGTTGTCCAAGTTCAGAAACACCGTGCCCGGCGGGAGGTCGCTTTTGGCCAGAAAGTGGCGCATGCCGCGGGTGCCCACTTCCTCACAGCCGGTAAACAGAAACACGGGCTCGAGCCCCGGGATGGGCTCCCGGCGCCAGCGCTCCGCCAAGGCCAGGGCGACGGCCACGCCCGAGCCGTTGTCGTTGGCGCCCTGCACGTACCGGCCTGTGGCCCAAGCCCCCACCAAGAACGCGCCGGTGGCCGCGAGCCATGCGGATGCGGCGTTGATGACGGCCCAAATCCAGGCCGCGCCCGGCAGCGCCCAGCCCAGCGCCGTGCCCAAGGGCACCAGCGCCAGGGCGATGTAGACGGTCACAAAGAAGGGACGCAACCAGGGACGAAAGCCCGGCGCAAACAGCCACGTGCCCCGCTGGGTGTCGTAGTGGGCGGCGATGACCACGGTGGCGGGCCGGCCGGGGCATGGCCCTGGATGTGAAGCTTCGGGACGCGATGGGCTGGCCTCGCGGCTCGCCGCGGCGCGTGGCGCCCTACCAGTTCCTTCCGTGCCGCTCCCCGCCGCGCCGATCCCTGGCTGCTGCGGCAGCCGGGCGATGACGTTTTGCGACGGCCCTTTGGGCAGGAGCAGGTCGAAGTTGACGCGGGCGCCCACCATCTCGCCGACCAGCGGCACCAGCAGAGCGACCATGACCAGAAGCCCCAAGGGCGGGCTCCACGCGGCCAGCGTGCGAGCGGCCAGCATCCCGGCGATGACTGCGGCAGGCCCCAAATACAAGGTGTGCCGCGGGCTTGTGAAAGGCTGCGTTTCCACGGTGTAGCCGAGCGCCGACAGGCGCTCCGCCAGCCATGCGGCCGCGCGCCGCTCGCCGTCGGTGGTCGACCCTCGCGGGCCGATGCGGCAGAGGTCTTGCAGGTGCTCCCAGGCGGCCATCCCCTCACCCCACCGGGAACGTTAGCCGCGCGGGACGAGATTCCTCTTGCCCGAGGGCTTCCGCCTCCCCCACCGGCGCAGCATGGGTCCACCGTGCCCGCTCATGTCCGCGACCCCTCCCCGCCCGGCGGATGGCATCCGGCGCGCTGCACCTGAGGCATGGGGCCCAGCGCGCTGCGCGCCATCGAGATCAAGGAAAACGTCATCAAATCGCATGGCTGGGGCGGCGCGGCGCCGACGCGGCGGCAGGATATTTCTGGGTCCGGCCGAATAGTACGATTCGATATTTAGTTCCATCTTATAGTTAAACACAGAAAGGGGAGCGAGCCGATGCACAGGTGGGCGAAGATCAGCCTCATCACATGCCTGCTGGTGGGGCTCATCGCCGGCGCGGCGGCGGCGCAGGAGATCGTCGTCGGCCTCAATGTGGAGCTCACGGGCAGCATTCCGGTGGTGGGCCAGTCCAGCCGCAACGGCGCCCAGCTGGCCGTGGATGAGGTCAACGCCGCGGGCGGCCTGGAGGTGGGCGGCCGGCGGTACACCATCCGCCTGGTCGTGGAGGACAACAGGGACGACGGGCAGTCCGCGGTGGCGGCGACGACGAAGCTCATCACGCAGAACCAGGTCGTGGCCGTGATCGGGCCCAACGCCAGCCGCAACGCGATCCCGGCGGCGCAGATCGCGGAGAACTGGCGCACGCCCTTGATTTCGCCCTGGTCCACCAACCCCCAGACCACCGCGGGCAAGCGGTACGTGTTCCGGGCCGCGTTCATCGACGACTTCCAGGGCCAGGTGGTCGCGGCCTTCGCCCGGGAGCACCTGGGTGCGGAGACGGCGGCCGTGCTGTTCGACATCGCCAGCGAGTACAACAAGGGCATCGCGGAGATCTTCCGGGCGTCCTTCGAGGCGCTGGGCGGCCGCGTGGTGGCCTGGGAGACCTACACCACCGGCGACCGGGACTTCTCTTCCCAACTGACCAACATCCGCGCCGCGAACCCGGAGGTGCTCTTCCTGCCCAACTACTACAGCGAGGTGCCGCTGCAGGTGCAACAGGCGCAGCGGTTGGGCATCACCGCCACCATCCTAGGCAGCGACAGCTGGGGCTCCGCCGAGCTGCTGAACCTGGGCGGCGCGGCCATGGAGGGCCTGTTCTTCACCACCCACTACGCGCCCGACATCGCCACGCCGGTGGCCCGGGAGTTCATCGCCGCCTACGAGGCCCGCTACGGCAGCACGCCCGACGACGTGGCCGCGCTGTCCTACGACTCCATGCACCTGCTCTTCCACGCGC
>DATCKT010000088.1:0-2738 GCA_036562195.1 Limnochordales bacterium | reverse complement strand
GATGTGGCCTACGTGCGGCGCGGGGGCGGGCTGGAGCGGGTTTCCCCCGCCGCCGTGCGGGTCGGCGAAGAAGTGGTCGTGCGGCCGGGCGAAAAGATCCCGCTGGACGGCGACGTGGTGGCGGGCGAGGCCTGGGTTGATGCGTCGGCGCTTACCGGGGAGCCGGTGCCCCGGCGGGTGGCGCCGGGCAGTGCGGTGCTGGCCGGCATGGTCAACACTGACGGTGTGCTGACCGTGCGGGTGACGAAACCGTACGGGGAGTCCTCGGCGGCCAAGATCCTGGCCTTGGTGGAGCGGGCCGCGGCCCGCAAAGCGCCGACGGAGAAGTTCATCACCACCTTTTCACGCTACTACACCCCGGCGGTGGTGGCGGCCGCCGCAGCCGTGGCGGTGCTGCCGCCGCTGCTGATTCCGGGTGCGCAAGTTTCGGAGTGGCTGTACCGGGCGCTGGTGCTGCTGGTGATCTCGTGCCCGTGCGCGCTGGTGCTTTCCATTCCCGTGGGCTATTTCGGCGGCATCGGCGGGGCGTCGCGCCGGGGCATCCTGGTGAAAGGTGCCAACTACCTGGACGCGCTGACGCAGCTGCACACGGTGGCGTTGGACAAGACGGGCACCCTCACCCGGGGGGTGTTCCGGGTCGGGCAAGTGACGACGATGGGCGGTGCGTCGGCGCAGGCCGTGTTGGAGTATGCCGCCCACGCGGAGCACTTCTCTCGGCATCCCATTGCGGCCTCCATCCGTGCCGCCTACGGGCGGGCCACGGACGCGGCCCGCATCGGCCGCGTCTTGGAGGTGGCCGGTCACGGCGTCATCGCCGAGGTGGACGGGCAACGGGTGGTGGCCGGCAACGACCGCCTGCTGCACCGGGAAGGGGTGCCCCACAGCGAATGCGCCGCGGACGGCACCGTGGTCAACGTGGCCGTGGACGGCACGCTCATCGGCCGGCTGCACATCGGCGACGAGATCAAGCCCGACGCCGCGGCCGCCGTGCGATTGCTGAAACAGCTGGGCGTCAAGCGCCTTGTAATGTTGACGGGCGACGAAGAGGCGGCAGCACGCCGGGTGGCGGCAACCGTCGGGATCGACCAGGTGCGCGCGGGGCTCTTGCCCGAGGACAAGGTGCAGGTCCTGGAGCAGTTGGCCGCGGAGGCCCACGCCGCGGGCGGCAAGGTGGCCTTCGTGGGCGATGGGATCAACGACGCGCCCGTTCTCATGCGAGCCGACGTGGGCATCGCCATGGGCGCGCTGGGAGCCGACGCCGCCATCGAGGCGGCCGACGTGGTCATCATGGACGACATGCCGTCCCGGATCGGTGAGGCGGTGGCCATCGCCCGCCGCACACGGCGGATCGTAACGGAGAACATCGCCTTCAGCCTGGGCGTCAAGCTGCTGTTCCTCGTCCTGGGCAGCCTGGGCGTCGCCACCATGTGGGAAGCGGTTTTCGCCGACGTGGGCGTTTCCTTGATTGCGGTCCTCAACGCAACGCGAGCCCTCCGGTCCTAACGGGAGGGTTGTCACGGCATATTCCGAGGGACGATTTCAAGGAAGCACGGGTGACGCCGGCCGGGACCCGCCTTCACGCGGGAGGATGACCCGTTCGATGAGGCGCCGGCAGATGTCGGCGCGTTCCACTATGGTGGTGGCCGCCAGCGCGGGCACAGCGGACGCTAGCAGGAGGTTCACCAGTTGCTCCGGCAGCAGCGACTCTAGGGCGCGCAGTTCTTTAAGCTGTACGTCGATGTCCGCCATCGGCACCAGTCTGCCCTCGTACAGTCTCGTGAGGCGCTTTCGCTCCTGCTCTGCCCCGTTGGGGCTCCAAGGGCACCGGCCGGAATTGTCACCTACGGCGACGGCCTGGAGCTCAGCGGTGGTCGCCAGCGCGGCCGGTGCACTTGGAGGCTGAGGTGTCGGTGTGGCGGTCCCGGCATGGATGGGACTACAGCCTCATCGTGGGTCGCGGAGCGCCAAATCGAGCCGTGGTTGATGGTGACGAGACCCTGAGAACTCGGGCTCTCGCTCGGGTGAGAAGAGCAGAGCGGGGAGCGTCTACCGGGCCTGGACGCTCCCCGCAACGACTACTTCTTCCTTCTCCGCCGCGGAATTGGGAAGCCCTTATAACCGTAATCCGCTGCCACGATCTTCCGACCGTTCCTTGCGCGGAACGAGGCACGAATCACGACGGGGCCCCGCCGTTTGACGTTTGCCAACGAGTCCACCCTCCTTTCCCTGCTGGCGCGGGCAGCAGGGGAATGGCAGGTTCCTCTTGACCCGGGCTGGACCGTTGGTGCTATGATAGTCTGTGCCAATGCTATCCTGGCCCGGCCACCAACGGCCGGCAGCCCTGGAGTAGCCATTCCTTGTACTCCGGGGTCAAGTGAGGGCGTCTGGAGTGGCAGCTCCTGACGCTCTCAACGTATATCAAGCCGCGTGCTCCGCATCCCCTTTAGCGGATTGAAGCGGCTCGACAGTAGACTCTACTGGTTGCTTCAACTCGTTCCCGACATCATCAATCGCAATTGCAAAGCCCACCCTTGAGGGGTCAATGACCTCTCGCCGCCTCAGTCTTCCGGCTTGCACGCTGCCGCCGCCGCTAGCAGGTGCTGTGTCCGCAGTTGCGGCAGTAGCCGCAGCCTTCCGCCTTGATGAAGGAGAAGGTGCCGCAGGCGGGGCACAGGTCGGCGCTGGTAGACGCCGGGGCGCCATTGTCGCCCGGGTTGCCGTGCGGGCCGTGGGCAGCG